>DATNRH010000722.1 GCA_036703605.1 Candidatus Obscuribacterales bacterium
TGCTCTACCACACCTTAGTCGAGAACGGCGATGCGTTTATCGATTCTGAGATGGTATTCAATCTCTCAGACGATGGATCGCTATCGCTGGCTGAAACAGCGGTTCATGGCCCGATGGGTGAATCCCGAGGCCTCGACCGCACCTATGCCGGGATGTTTGCCAGCAATTTACGCAAGCAGGGATTTGCTGAGGCCATTCAGCAACAGTTAGCGCCAGAACCAGTGCGATCGCCCGTTGAGACTTCGCCAGAAGCAACACCTCAACCAGACTCCTCGAAGGCATTTTCCGATGTGTTGGGAACTGCACCAGAAAACGAGTCCTCAGCGCCGCCCGAGCTTCCAAGGTTAGGGAACGAGCCACCCGAATCCTCACCGAAGTACCAAGAAACCTTAAACCGCTTACGGGACGTGGTTCATGACCTACCTGCCGCACAGCAAGAGAGTCTGCTATCGGCGATCGCCCACGTTGAGGAGGAGATGACGTCACCCCCTCAGCCGTCCCAAAACAATTCGGTGTCTGCCGGCACGTTTGTTCAGGATGCGATCGCCCAGGCTGATCCTGACTTGGATCAACAACTCACTCAGTCTGATGCGCAATCCCCCGCATCACCATCGGTTGAGCAGTTTCGTGACTGGTATCGAGCGGCGCGATCGCTGGGGCGCTCTGAGGAATCATTGGCGACCATTGAAGCGATCGGCAAATCAGCAAAAGCTGGTGACCTCAATTTTGCTCAAGCTGATGCCGAGCAGATGAAGGCTGACCTCTCCGCGTTTCAGCACCAGAAAGAACTGGGTCGCCATATTTTGCATCATGCCCGTCAGGTTCTGGGCAATTTAGAATCGGCAGGACTGGTGCAACGGAATACGAAGGGTTCCATCGAAGCCCAGGGTAAGCAATACACCGTCAGAGAAACGCGGCAAGGGATGGGTGTGATTAAAAATGACCAGAGTGCAGGGGTGTTGGCGAATCCTGATGGCACCATTACCCAAGCCGTTAATTTGACGGAAGCCGATCGGCAAAACTGGGAAGT
>DATNRH010000723.1 GCA_036703605.1 Candidatus Obscuribacterales bacterium
CCCCAGTCGGCAGCGGTGACGAGGGCATAATTACGCACCCCTAGGGTTTCAGCGGTCGTGGAGGGAGTCATGGAGATTAGAAGGATTTAGGTAAGACAGTCTACAGATAAAATGCTTAGGCGCAGGGATTAATCGAGAGCGATCGCCACCTTGCGAGTCAGGTCTGCCATGCGGCAGGAGTAGCCCCATTCGTTGTCATACCAAGCCAGAATCTTCACCTGGGTGCCATCCACTACCATGGTTGAAAGGGCGTCAATGATAGACGATCGGGGATCGTCTTTGTAGTCAATAGACACTAGGGGACGTTCTTCATAGCCCAAGATGCCTTTTAGATCACCCTCAGCAGCGGTTTTAAGGAGCTGATTGACTTCCTCGACCGTGGTAGGGCGCTCCACCTCAAACACACAGTCAGTTAACGAAGCATTCAGCAGCGGCACACGAACGGCTAAACCATTCAGCTTACCCTGCAGTTCTGGATAAATTAGCGTGATAGCGGTGGCTGATCCGGTTGTGGTGGGAATTAGGGATAGGCTAGTGGCCCTGGCCCGGCGTAGATCCTGATGGGGCGCATCTACAATCGTTTGGGTATTGGTGTTGTCATGGATCGTGGTAATGACCCCATGCTTGATCCCCAAACCTTCATGAATCACCTTGACCACCGGCGCTAGACAGTTGGTGGTGCAAGAGGCCGCCGTGAGTAAATGATGCTCATCGGGATTATAGAGATGATCGTTGATGCCATAGACCACATTCAACGCACCCTGCTTCACAGGAGCCGCCACGATCACCTTCTGGACACCACGTTTGAAATAGGGCTCCAATACCTCCGGCGTGCGAAACTTGCCAGAACATTCCAAAACAATATCAACCCCCAGTTCATCCCAAGGCACCTCGCCCGGCGTGCTGTAGTCACTAAATGTCACAGATGCTCCATCAATGGCGATCGCCTCGTCTCCAACCGCCTCAACCTCCGGCGTCCAGCGACCATGGACCGAGTCAAACTTCAGCAAATGGGCAGCAGCAGCAGTGCCGCCTTTCACCTCGTTAATATGGACAAAGTCTAGTTCGGGCCAATGCCAAGCAGCCCGCAAAACCAAACGACCGATACGTCCAAACCCGTTGACGGCAACCTTCACCATACATCCTCCGCTGTTCTTTCATCTTGTACATCCTTCGATGAACGATCTGAGTGAGCAGAGGCACTCCACTGGACAGGGGGTAACTCATGCTGATACTTATCAAATCAAAAAAAATTGATTTGTCAAGCTATCTAGAACACATTAGCGACTCTTGCTAGGTTGAACGTGAGTGCAACGGAGATCAGCAGGCTTGCCTATAGCGATCGCCACTCCCGTTAGGGCAACGCAGCGATTCCATCAGCAGCTAGGAGATATCGATCAAGCGATCGCTGATCTCCACCAAGCAGCCGCCTGTTTTTGCAACCAAGGGCACATGAGGGCCTATCGGCAAACCCTAGCGCTGCTCAAGCGTTTGCAGTTTCCACCCTCGTTAGTAGGCTAAGAAATTTAACCTTCTGATCGTCATGCTAACGATATTAACTACCTTAGTAGGTTTTGTCCCACTGTTATTTGCCGCGACTGGATTTTGGCCGCCCTTAGCTATCTGCATAGCTGGTGGATTAGGTGGCACAACGATTTTAGCGCTGTATGCGGTACCTAGTGCTCATTTGTTATTGAACGATCCTCAACGACGATCTCGTGATTCAGAGCGTACCTCAATGACGTAGCCCCAACCTATGATCTGCTTGAGGGCAAGGTTCAGACGAACTGATAGATGGATAAGATTATATCAAATTCGGTTAGATGCTCTATATATTCAAGGCTTTGGTAGTACCTGGAGTCTGTAGTTCCCTTGATAAGGAGGCAGCGCAGCGGGGGATTGAATGCAGAATCTCCCAGCTATGAACATTCAACCGGATTTCATAGTAGTCTTGCCTTAGAGCGATCGCTTCATAGAAAACTGGGCCATGGTTGACATAGCCCAGTTGGTTAATTCATATCAAGTGTGATTGTCTACGCCTTTTTGGCCGGTAGATCCGGGGGCATAATCACTCGCTTGGCAATACCCATCATTTGCAAGCCGCGAATCACCCACCAAGTTGGATCTACTTCCCACCAAGTTAGGCCAGCCTTCGCAACGTTAGGGTGGGCATGGTGGTTGTTGTGCCAGCCTTCGCCATAGGTCAACAGCGCTGCCCACCAAAGGTTACGGGAATTATCACTGACCTC
This sequence comes from Candidatus Obscuribacterales bacterium, assembly GCA_036703605.1. NCBI lineage: Bacteria > Bacillati > Candidatus Melainabacteria > Candidatus Obscuribacterales > Candidatus Obscuribacterales bacterium. Next base: position 2,250 of record DATNRH010000723.1, read on the forward strand.
AAATCGACGGTAGCCCCATTTATGAGTTGCAGAGTTAATTAACCAGGTAGCGTGCCAGACAAGGACTAAACGCACTGCCAAGCCATAGATAACAAATGACCAGCCGCCTAGGGCATAGAGGAGTAAGCCTAAGGGCACTTGTAGGAGCAGGAAGTAGCGATCTAGCCATTGGTAGTAGCGATCGCGGGCTAGGTCGGGAACATATTTAACTAATTCTTTACGATCAAATACGCTGGGTCGATCATAAAATAGCCAGAGGATATGGCTCCACCAAAAGCCTCGACGGGCTGAATAGGGATCCTTATCCACATCTTCGGTGTACATATGGTGCTGACGGTGTCCAGCTACCCAGAAAGTTGGCCCACCTTGAACAGCTAGAGCTCCCATGGTGGCAAAGAAGTATTCCACTGGCTTGGGAACACGGAAGCTGCGGTGGGTGAGCAAACGGTGATAGCCAAGGCAAATGCCGATGCTAGCGCAGAGCCAATGGAGGGCAAGCATCACGCCTAGGGCAGACCAAGAGAAGAACCAAGGTGCGAGGAGCGCCACGGCATGAACGCTGCCGAAGAAGAAAATACTCACCCAGTGGATCGGGAGCGATGATGGATCCATGGGGATAGTCTGAGGGGCACGATCGCTCTCAGAGAGGGGCCGTGGCGCAGATTGAGGGTTTGCTGTCATAGTCAGTTGACATCTCAAGGGTGAAGGATCATAAGCGCTCAAACCTGCTCGACTGCTCCGATGTACCCTCGGTGAGAGACCAGGGTGGAGAAAGATGCGATACAGTGGATGCAAGTGATGCTTACACTGTGACTATAACAACCCTTGCAGCAAAATTGCAAGTAATACTTACATTTTCTTTAGAAAGGCCCATGTCAGAGTCTCGACCTTCCACCCATGAACGGTTGATGCAGGCTGCTCTTAGCCTGTTTCTTCACCAAGGAATCACCGAAACCACGACGCGGGAAATTTCCGACCAGGCTGAGGTGAATGAAGTCACCCTGTTTCGTCATTTTAGAAGCAAGCATGGCTTGCTTTTGGCGCTGTTGGAAGCCAGTCATGGAGACTCCTTCAGGGCGATCGCTCCTGAATTTTTGCCCCTGCCAAGCAGTTTATCCCAGGCGCTGCAGAGCTATGGTGCAGCCTGGTTGCAGCAGTTGGAGGCTGTCCCCGAATTTGTGCGATCGCTGGTGGGTGAGTCGGGGCTTTATCCTCCAGAGACTCGTCAAGCTCTGGGTCAGCAGCTTCAGCAGATGAATCGTTATACTCAGGACTATCTGCAAGTAGCACTGTCAAACGATCCTCAGCCCTTGACCGTGCCGCTGGAGACGGTGGCGGGGTTGCTGAACACGCTGGTGTTGGGCTACGCGGTACTGGAATTGAGTAGCGATACCCATGGTCTGCTAGGAGGCGATCGCGATCGCTTTTTGCAGCAACTGCCGACCTTAGTTTTAAATGGCGTGCTGGCCACCGAGGCCTCTTCCCCCTTGCCCTCGGCTTTGGTACTGCATCAGCCGTTGGCAGAAGCGGTGGTGGATTTGCCAGCCGGGCTCGTGCGATCGCTGTTGTTGCGGGCTAAGAAACAGGGGGCTCAGGACTACGCCATCGCCTATGTGCTATTTGGGGCGGGGCTACGACCAGGGGAAGTAATTGCCTTAGAGCGATCGCATCAGGTAAGTGATAGCCAACAGCATCTTATTCAAGTGATGCAGGATAATATCCGTCAGGTGCCGCTCAATCGATGGATTTTGGGTCATCGCTATGGTTCCCATACCCGAAACCCGTTGACCCAATGGCTGAAGAATCGCAAGGATGATCATCCCAGTTTATTCATCACGGAGGACGGCGATCGCTGGTCGCTGGCAGCGTTACAAACCTGGTGGCATCAGCTTGCAGATGGACTGGTGGCTCCCAATGGTGCGCCACCCCGTCTTGATCAAGCCCGGCAAACTTGGTGCATTGAAATGTTGATGCGGGGCATGAGTTTGGAGAATCTCAGTATTTTAACGGGGGAGTCGGTGGAACAGCTACAGCCCTATGCCAGGCGATCGCGGGAACGAATTGCCCTAGAGCAAGCGATCGCCATCGATCACAAGGGAACTGTGCGGGAGGAAGGAGGCTTACCCTAGAAAAATAGATATATCTTAGCTAGATCAAGCTCCTAGGATGATCTC
>DATNRH010000724.1 GCA_036703605.1 Candidatus Obscuribacterales bacterium
GTGAAGAGCCTGGAACCTGAGCCTTGCTGTGGTTAGAAACCTAGCAAAACCCGAGACTGGACGCAACTAAATGCAGGGAAGGGTGGGCTGCGGGGAAGGAGAGAGAGAGAGAGAGCGAGGGGGGGGGTGTACCTGACTGGAAAGGGAGAGCAAAGAGGGAGTAGTAGTAAGATATCTTTCTTTGGAAGGAGGGAGGGGGGCTTTGGTGAGGAGAGGCTATGAGAAGGCGATGAGGATGAGAGAGGCGAAGGGTAACTCAATTGGTGACCAGAAAGCGCTTTTTTTGCAAGGGCTTCGTCTTTTGGAGGAGGGAAAGGACCAGGGAGGTTACTCCACAGGTTGTCCCAACCCAGGACATGCAGCAACCTCGCTCTTCAGGAAAACCCTGTTCGATCGCGCCATCCTCTGTGGATGTCCTCCCCAATAGCGAAACCGATGGAAATAACTCACCAGTCCAATATAATTCAGACCAGACTTTCACTCGAGTGGGTTTAAAAACGGAAATCAAAGGAAAGTCAACGATATGAAATTAGTGTCCCTATTGCCTTCTTGTCCAAAAGCGCGCCTTAGGTTAGAACACCCTTACCTACCTTGGGAGTTGGTACGGATTAAGGGACCCGAAGCAGCGAGAGACTGACAAATTGGACGATGACGATTCCATATGGACCATGCGAAAAAGGGGGGGTTTCACAAAATGACCGGAGGGGGCAGTACTTGGAAATCAAGACGGCGCCACCAGTCCCACAACACACGGAAAAGAGCAACATGAAAGAGCAAGATCATCTAGAAATATCTTGCCTTTGATGTTTACACTCGAACATGGATGGGACTTTGTCATCATTGGAGCCGAATCAGCGTACATTGGTCCTGCAGGACAATCGGCAGCGCGTAACAGGTACAGGTACTGTTTTGGTAGGTTTGGATAATTTTGAGAATGTATATTCGTTCAGAAGAAGATATTCCACACCGTTGACCATGTCATATCTAATCGCCAAGGCAAAGCTGGCCGGTGCGAAGCTCAAGCTCAAAGCAAAAGTGAGCATTCCATGTATGTACTTCCTAAGGTGTAGAGCAGGTGTAGAGTTGGAACCATGTAACTGAAAGGAGTAAGGACGCAAGGTTGCGGTCTCGCACATTGGAGTTACAGCCCTAATTAATAAAAGATTCGTTCTGTGGGCTTGTATGGCAATGGGGTAGGCTGTGATGGAGGACGCGCTTAGGACGCGAGGGTGGGGTGGAGAGGGAACAGCCTATCTAGACAACCTGGGTCAGCAGACCCTCCACCGACCCACCAAGCGCACGACCATCCAAGAACCCGGGTCTCAGCACCCTCCCGCTACCCTGGGTCGGCCGACCATCCAAAGACCCGGGTACCAGCACCATACATCCGGTGTTTTTTACCCTGTTGCGCCGACCCTCCATTTACCTGGGTATTTGGGATGCAATTAATTTTTCAGGGACACGCCGCGACCCAAATAGTTAGCACACACTCGCGCTATAAATAGGCCCCTTTCCGAGCCGCAGATCTGGACCCGTATGCGACGATGGCGGTGGCAGGGAGGAACCCCTATGCTCTATGATGGCCGTGGCAGGGGGGCCTGGAAACCCGAGCCTTGCTGTGGTGGACAACCGAGCAAAAGG
>DATNRH010000725.1 GCA_036703605.1 Candidatus Obscuribacterales bacterium
GTTCCTCATCCATCTCCCACCGCTGAAACGTGGCTTCTCAGGGATCGGGAGCGGATTGAAACGTATAGTCTTTCTGGCTCCAGCCCGTCGTCTGCCAGGTTTGCTCGGCTTTCGTGCTGGTGCGTACAGATTCAGCCTCAGCTCGCTTAGATTGCACTTCTTTCCGACGCTGCTGAATCTGGTTTTGGAGAGCGATCGCCTGCTGGATGCGTTCCTTCGTCAACTGCATCTGCCCCCAAAGCTGATTGCCCTGGCGCAATAAAGCCGCTTCCCGTTCCTCCGCTGGTTTCACCAAATCCAAACGTTGAGCCGCTTTTGCCTTTTCCACCCGTCCATGCCAGCGCTGCACGTCTTGAGCAGTTTCTAGGATTTGATCCTTGAGGTACTGCTCACGGGTCTGTAGTTCTGCCAGTAAATTGATAGCATCCTCCTCTTGTTGGTAAAGCTGCTCTTCTAGCGCCATCAACTCAAGATGGGGATTATCACGAAGAAACTCCTCTAATCGCGTTTCCAGAAAGCGGCTAAAGTCTTCAAATACGCCCATAGTCAGACCCAGGTTGACGCTGCTCCTCTATCCTGCCATAATCCCACGCGGACTGCCCTAAACCCGTGCAATGGTCACCGTCTCAGACTGATCTTGATATTTGCCCTGCCTAGCTTCATAGCTCACTTGGCAAGGCTCTCCTTCCAAGAACAGCAGTTGCACAATCCCCTCGTTCGCATAAATGCGACAGTCGGCGCTCGACGAGTTGGAAAATTCTAAGGTCAAATGCCCACGCCAGGCCGCCTCGGCGGGGGTTAGGTTGGCAATTATACCACAGCGTGCATACGTAGATTTACCGATACAAATTACGGTGATGTTGTCAGGAATACTTAGTTTTTCCAAGGCAACACCTAGACCATAGGAATGGGCCGGCAGGATGAAAAATTCACCGCTTTCATCTTGATGGAGCTGAGTTTGCACCAAGTTGTCTGGATTAAAGCATTTGGGATCGACCACGGTGCCAGGAATGTGTCGAAAGATACGAAACTCCGCTGGCGATAGGCGAATGTCATAGCCGTAGGAGGAGAGGCCATAGCTAATCACCAAGCGATCGCCCCCTGCCGACTCCAAGCGCCGCACGAGAGATGACTCGAAGGGCGCAATCATGCCCTGGTTAGCCATTTGATGAATCCACGTATCGTTTTTAATCATGATGGGCTTACGGCTTGCAGAGCAGGCAAAAAATGGGTTTAGGAACGGTAACTGCGTCGCAGTTCGGTAATTTGATCCGCAATATTGAGGATAGATTCGGGCATGTCGGGGCCAGTTAAAATCACATCCACTTGGCTGGGGCGCTGGTGCAGAAAGTCTAGAACCTCAGCTTCAGGAATGAGGCCAAATTTAGTTGCTAGGCTCAGTTCATCTAGCACGATCAGCGCATAGTCGCCGCTGTAGGCCGCCGTCTTGGTGTAGTCCCAAAGCGCTTGTAGGGCGATCGCCTCCGCCTCTTCGATATGGGGCGTATCGATACAGCGCGGCAAATCGCAGCGCAGCCAGGTGAGGTGCTGACCAAGCTGAACGGGGTGGTCGGGCCCTTGCTGAATCCCACCTTTGAGAAACTGAACCACCAGCACCGGTGTACCTTGACCTGCCAAGCGGAGGGACTGAGCCATCACGCTGGTGAAAAAGCTTCGATGCGGCCCAGTAAACACCTGAATCAGCCCTTCAATGGTATGGCAGAAGGGGCGGTGATCATTCAGGGCATGGGTTTCAATTTGGGAAACCATAAAACTACTCTATTGAAAGAATCTGGGAGAACCAGCAAGCAAACCGGCCACAAAATGGCCGCAGACAGCCAGGGCGATCGCGGCAGACGACGCCGTTGGGTTGAAGATTGCATCACCCTGTTCGAAGAAATGCCTCTCTCACAAACCGCTGATAATAGGGCAGTATAGCCTAGATTTTGATATCGGTTGGTAGCCCAGCAGCCGGAAAAATACTTTCCAAATATAGCGCAGCTTTTAGGCAAAAACTTGGTTTATGACGCTATATGTAGCATTAGCATTCCTAGTTTCAGGATCCCGGACGGGCTTGAATGAGGGCGATCGCCAGTTGGCAAAATCCATCAATTTCTTCCCCCAGAGTGAGGTAGGCAGGGCGATAGGTGAGGCGATCGAGGTAGGGCTGAAGATTGGCCACTCCGACTCCATTGGGGAAGTCTTGAAACAATTCTTGATCATTGGGGCTATCGCCCACAGTCACCACTAAATGTGGAGGGTAGTGGGGAAAATGGTGCTGTAGCACGGCTAGCAATCCTTGCCCTTTGTTTTGCGCCCGCGGTCGAATGTGACACTGCACGGTGCTGTAGGTGAAGCCCCAGCCATCCTGCTGGCAGCGATCGCCCAGGCGCTGTAGATCCACCGCCGATAGCCCTCCTACATCAAACGTCCAATCCGTCAGCCGAAAGCGGTTGTCGGTGGATTCTTGCAGGTGGGGATACTCATCCTGCAAATGGGCAAACATCTGGGCCAGGGCTGAACGATGGTTGTGTTGATCGGGAATCTCGCTCAGCCATTCTGGTGCGGCGTTCCCGTTGGCGTAAAAAAGTCCACCATTTTCAGCGATCGCCCCCTGCACCGGCAGGTAGTTGACCAAGCCCTGCACCCACCCCGCCGATCGCCCCGTGGTGATCAACACGGTGACATCCGCTGCTTTCAACGCCTCCAAGGTCTGGAGTAATTGGGGGGTAAATCGCCCATGGCGGGTGAGTGTGCCGTCCATGTCGGTAGCAATCAGTCCCACTTTTTTGAGAAAATCAGGAGCAAAATTGGGCAAGCGGTCGGTCAGCGGGTAGTCCTGCATATACACTTGGGGATGAAGAACGGGGAGCGATCGCCCGGCAATCCATCGCGATCGCCTCGGGATCATCTCGATACTACGGAATCATGGGGTTGGCTATGGCAAAACTGTCTCCCGATCAGCGCAACTACTACTACCTAATAGAGGCTGAGCGTAACGGTATCCATAAACCCATTCTGGCGGCGCTCTACAGTGCCCACGGTGCGCCCCAGCTTGACAGCGGCGAAACGGGGCTAGGCGTCTATCCCATTCATCGCATTCCCGCCGACGATCTCGCCACCTTTGCCGGACAGGTTCAGTATGCTGCCAACACGGTGCGCAGTATTACCGATCGCCTCACGGCCCAGGGCTGGCGGGGCACCGATCTATGGAATGCCGATCGCGGCCGCTATGCCGATCGATTCATTCAAGCGATCGCTGAAGGCTATTCGCCGCCGTCCAACGACACCGAAGCGGCTTTGCTCGAA
>DATNRH010000726.1 GCA_036703605.1 Candidatus Obscuribacterales bacterium
GTCAGCGAGCTGCTCAAAGAGCTCGGCTTCGAAGGCAAGCCGGTGGTGGTCGAACTCAACCAAGAGCCCGTCTTCGCCCGCGATCACGACAAAACTCAGGTCGAAGCTGGCGCCGGTGTCGAAATCGTCGCCCTCGCAGCAGGTGGTTAAACCCTCAATTTACGGTATTTCGCCACCATTTGAATCTTGGGCATTTTCTGCTAAATTTCCCTTGAACCAAGGGGACGCTAATTTCATTGTCCCTGCCCGTCCACGGGGCTTCCAGCCCTCAGGACACCCCACAAATCCGGTGTAGCTCAGCGGCAGAGCGGGTGGCTGTTAACCACTAGGTCGTTGGTTCGATCCCAACCGCCGGAGCCATTTGAAACCCTTAACCCTCAACGGGTTAGGGGTTTCGCCTTTTAAGGAATATGGCTGTGTAGACACAAATTGTAGACACTTTTGTGTCACTGGGCCTTCTAATCAGGAATCCCTGTTTTTATAGAGTAAAAGGCCCACGAGTCCCTTTGCCCCTCTCTAAGCTTGGGTAGCCTCTGTTTCGCGACTTTATAGCCGGCTTGCCGCTTGGCCCAGTAGCCGCGGGGAGGTCTGGGTATGTTCAGTAGGGTGCAGATCCGGGCCAGCATCGAGCCCGAAACCCCGAACTCCTTGGCTAGGGACGAGGCCGGCTGGTTCCAAATCTTCTCGTGAATCTCCTTCCGTTTGACCACCACCGCGCCGCTGTGCAGGTGCTTGGGGTATGGCCTTGGTTGTGGAATAGCTCGTGCCGCCGGGGTGGACGGACTCTGCCCGGTGTTGGCTTTCTTGCGGGGCTGCTTCTTCTTTTGCTGTATGAGCCCAAGCTTGTCCATCAATGATGGCTGCATCTGTCTCGTAAGCACTCGCATCTTAGGTTTGTCGATTAAGAGCTTCAGTTCTGCCTTGGATTTCTCCGTGGCGAGTTCCTCGAGTTTGGCAATCACCCTCAGGATTTCCTCTTGATGCTGGGCTTTGTAGAAATCGCGTCGGAATCGATTGATCTCAGATTCGTTCCTCCAGACCGCTTGGACGCCGGCCTCGGCCATCTTCATGCAAAAATTGAGGATCTTGTCACGTGGTCTGGACCAAGAGCTGCGCGCCCATGTAACCGACCTCATAAATCGAACCAGTAGCTGACCAGCCTGCTCAGGGCACTTTTCGAATGCGGCCTCATGGTCAGGCATTAGATCCAGTACCGCATTGAAAGTGCTCTCCAAGCTGCTACAGCAGTGGTCGAGCATCTCCAGCCACTGAGGGATAGATGGCTTCAGTTTAAGAAACTTGAGAATCTCCTCAGCTTGCTCTGCCAGACAGATGTGAAGTGCGGGGAAGCCGTCCCAATTCTCCTCATTCTCCACCTCATCTTCATTCCAGAAGTAGCTTGGGCCTCTACCAAGGGGGTCAACCCCGGCCCACTTCAGCAGGGACAAGGCACGCAGCCTTGATTCAGCAATACAGCGGCACATTGCTACCACCGCATCTTTCTTGAGGCCGGGTATTCGATCTTTTTCCTCTAGGTAGAATCGGATCAATGGCCGGCTCCCAACCTGGCGGAAAGCTGACGCCCATCCATCCGGCTCTAGGATGTTCACGCCTCGCTTCATTCCCAGACGCACCAGATCCAAATCATGGGTGAGGCAGAGGTCATACCCACTGAGCCATCCCGTCGGGCAGCCATTCTCAAGCAGGTAGCGCAGGATGACAGTGCTGCCTTTGCGCCATGTGAGCGCGTGCATGGCGCGGTCGGCCTCTGCTTCGTCTTGCCATGCCCTCTCCCAAAGGACTTGGGTCAGGCTGAGGTTGGGCGCAGCCACGGCTTCCTCTAATGGCGACACATGCTTGTTCTCAGGTCGCAGGGTGGGCTTGCCTGAGTCGATCCACTTGATGACCTCAAAGAGCATTCCGTGGCGTACCAAATGGAGGAAATCGGCCCATTCTTCAGGGCTGCAGCGGGGGATTGAGCTGTCTGCGGCGATAGCCATGTTGAACACGCTGGATTTTGTGGGGAAATCTTCGTCAAACCAGCCTTACCGGTGAAATGTCGCATACAATAGCCCCAGATGCTGTGATGTCGGGCGCTGACAAACGCAGACAAATGCTGACATAATCAGCGGGTTGTCAGCGTTTGTCAGCGCTTGTCAGTGGTGTCAGCGTTGTCAGCGCGGTTTTCCATTTCCCGCGCCGAGATGCGCTGACGTGGTTCCGAATGGGTGTCAATCCAAGCTGACGTGGTATAACGGAAGCTAGGTTTGGGGGATTCTGCGCTCGGGCAACTCCCATTTTCCCCGGCTCAAGACCGCGTCGCCGCTCTCCTCTAATTCGATCAGCAATTCATTGCATTCACGAGCCGGAAGACTGTGAAATCGCCTCACTAGTGTGCGAGTGTCTTGAGGTCCATCAGAGAGCTTATTAAGTAAGCTCGATTGAATTCTCTTACGTCTGACCTCTCTGGCTGACCATAGCAGGTCGTTGCGCATCGCAGCCATTCGTTCAACTAGGAACTGCGCAAGAGCCTCAACTCCATCGGTGTAATTGTTGAATCCCTTTGGCTTCTCGCTCGTGGCGGTGGTGCGGGCAAAGCCAAACAGCAAGCTTGCATAGAGGTAGCGGGCCGTTCCGCTAATACCGGGTAGGGCTTCCTCTTGCTTCCGCAGAAAGCTCATCCAGCGTTTCTGTGACGGCGCGATGTCGTGATCGTAGATCAGCGGGCTGATCTTTTCCGTGTTCAGACGGTGGGCCATGATGTCGATGACGGCATGCTCAAACCGATAGTGCATATCTGTGAGTTGGGCG
>DATNRH010000727.1 GCA_036703605.1 Candidatus Obscuribacterales bacterium
ACGTAAATGGGCTGTTGGCGGCTGATGACGCCGGTATAGACTAATTGGCGAGCTTCGTCTTGAACAAAGTCTAGGGAATAGGCAATGGCTTGAATCATGATTCACCCTCTGCTGTTGTAAATAGCGGTAACTAGGAGGCCAACAAGGATAAAAGCTCACCGTGAATCCTAGTTATTAATCGTTGAAAGATTAAGTTTGTAGTCAGGGATACTGAACTTTTTTTATTCTTACGTTGGATTCCTCTTGATTATATTAAGAAACATGATAAAAGTCAGCAAACTCTAACCTGTCGTCCCAGGATGGTGTATAGATCGGGGCGATCGCTCAAACTCCTTTTAGAATAAGCATTTCAGCCAATAGGTGCTTGCAATTGCGATCGCCATAAGCTATGGAAAGCGCTGAATCCGTCTCCTCATCGCTCCATATAGCGTGTACAAATCTTAGATTTCCTTAAGATGCTGGGCTGGATCGCGAATCCCCTCACGATGATTCGCCATTGGCTACAATGAATCACGACAATCAGTCCCGAAAGCGCCCAGGGTTGAAGTGTGCCGGGCCGTAGCCATAGGTTGAGTGCATGTTGCCAAAAGATGAATTGCTTGCCCGCGTTGAGAACCGCGACAGTGCTGCCCGCATTATTGACCAAGCGGAGCAGGCCCTGCGGACGTGGGAGGTTGTGATGACCGATTTTCTGTCGCCGCCAGAATGGCTGGAGGTGCAGACCATGTTTCGGCCGCTCACCGAAGTGCAGGTAGTCGCTTGGGGTGGCTATCCTCAAGCAGAGCGCTGTCGAGCCGCGATCGCTCGTTCAGACCTGCCCTTAGACCAGGATCAGGTTGAACTAGCTGCCCTCGACATTGCTGGCAATTTTTTGTTCGATGCCGCCAGCCATCGGGACTTTTTGGGTGCCCTTCTCGGGACGGGCATTGTGCGCGGCAAGGTGGGCGATATTGTGGTGCTGGGCGAACGGGGGGCACAAGCGATCGTCGCGCCAGATTTAGTTGAATTTTTGGAAATGAGCCTCACCCAGGTGCGATCGGTGCCGGTGAAAACGCGGCGAATTGAGCTGAGCGACCTGAAGGTGCGGGAGCCTCGGAAAAAAGAGATGACTACTGTGGAAGCTTCTATGCGCCTGGATGCGATCGCCTCTGCGGGCTTTGGCATGTCTCGCAGCAAGATGGTGGATCTGATTAGCGCTGGAGATGTGCGGGTCAATTGGCGAGACGTGACCCAGTCTAGCTATCAAATTAAATCTGGAGACCTAGTCGCCATTCGTGGCAAGGGACGGCTAGAGATTGGCGAAGTGGCGGTGACCAAAAAGGAACGGTATCGCATTCAGCTTACCCGCTTGGTCTAAGTGGTGGTCTTCGTCGGAGAACCGATGGACATCTATGCAGATGGAAACCAACTATCTTGACGAAACATGGTAGGGCGGGCAATGCCCACCCTACTAGAGCTCATTCAGGTTTGACAGCCGCTAGGAGCGTTGGTTTATTCGTAAATCCAAGGCTTGATCGTGGGTTCCCAGTTGGCTAGCTCGCCATCTTTAAACCACAGAGCAATTTCGGTCTGAGCCGTCTCGATCGCATCCGATCCGTGGATGATGTTCCGTCCAATGCTGACCCCAAAGTCACCGCGAATGGTGCCAGGTTCGGCCGTGAGCGGATTGGTTGCGCCAATGAGCTTACGGGCAGAGGCGACTACACCATCTCCTTCCCACACCATAGCGACCACGGGAGCCGAGGTGATGAACTCGACCAAACCAGGAAAGAAGGGACGTTCCCGGTGTACACCGTAGTGCTCTTCAGCTAGCTCACGGGTCACCATCATAAATTTCATGCCCACCAAGGTGAACCCCTTGGTTTCAAAGCGGCTCACGATTTCACCAATTAGCCCACGCTGCACGCCATCTGGCTTAATTGCAATAAAAGTGCGTTCCACGATGTCAAACTCCTAACGATACGTCTTTACAATTGATTGCTGCGTAGTCTTCTATGCCAATGCTTGCAACACGAGTGCAAGACCTTTTCTATGCTCAGCAAAAGCATACCCTTTGTAAAGTAGTTGGCTGGAAAGTCTGAAAAAACTCAGGGTCAAGCGGGGCGATCGCCCCCGGATTCTCAAAACAACACGATAGGATAGACAGGACAACTCGTTGAAGAAAGATTGCGAGGTCAGGTTCAGTATGGTCACTCCGTCTACCGAATCGCCCAAGATTCTAGATCCTAATGCCGATTCTAATCCTCCCACGCCGCCGGGAACGACCCGCTGGACCATTGAAGATAGCGAAGAACTGTATCGCATCCGAGGCTGGGGGGAACCCTATTTTTCCATCAACGCCGCTGGTCATGTCACCGTCTCCCCCAAGGGCGATCGCGGCGGATCGTTAGATCTCTACGAACTGGTGACCGCTCTCAAGCAACGGAATCTCTCCTTGCCGATTTTGATCCGCTTTTCCGACATTCTGGAAGACCGAATTGAACGGCTGAGTGCCTGCTTTAGTAAAGCGATCGCCCGCTATAAGTACAACGGCGTCTACCAAGGCGTCTTCCCCGTCAAATGCAACCAGCAGCGCCATTTGATTGAAGACTTGGTGCGCTTTGGCAAGCCCCACCAGTTTGGGCTAGAGGCGGGCTCCAAGCCGGAGCTGTTAATTGCGCTGGCCACTCTAGATAACGACGGCTCGCTGCTGATTTGCAACGGCTACAAAGATCGAGACTATGTAGAGACTGCCATGCTGGCGCGGCGCTTGGGTAAAACGCCCTTGATTGTGCTGGAGCAGGCCGATGAGGTGGAGTTGGTGATTGCCGCCAGTCGGCAGTTGGGCATTGAACCGCTGCTGGGGGTGCGGGCCAAGCTGAGCACTAAGGGTGAAGGTCGCTGGGGCATTTCGGCAGGCGATCGCGCCAAGTTTGGGCTCACCATTCCCGAAATCCTCCACACCGTGAACCGCCTCAAGGCAGAGGGCATGCTCCACTGTCTACAGCTTTTGCACTATCACATTGGCTCTCAGATTTCCTCCATCGCGGTGATCAAGGAAGCGATTCGGGAAGCTAGCCAAATTTATGTGGAATTGGCCAAGCTGGGAGCAGACATGAAGTATCTCGACGTTGGCGGTGGCTTGGGCGTAGATTACGACGGCTCTAAAACCAACTTCTACGCCTCCAAAAACTACAACATGCAGAACTATGCCAATGATGTGGTCGCTGAGGTCAAAGAAGCCTGCCAAGAACGACAGGTGCCCATGCCCACGCTGATTAGTGAAAGCGGCAGGGCGATCGCCTCCCATCAATCCGTCCTGGTCTTTGACGTCTTGGGCAGCAGTGATGCCGCCACCGCCCTCCCTGACGCCGCCACCGCCGATGAACATCTGATTATCCGCAACCTTTACGAAACCTACCAGTCCATCCGTCCTGAGAACTATCAGGAGATGTACCACGATGCCACCCAGTTTAAAGACGAGGCCATCAGCCTATTCACCTTCGGCTACCTAAGCTTGAGCGATCGCGCCCGCGCCGAGCAACTCTACTGGAGCTGCTGCAAGAAGATCCTCGCCATTGTCCGCCAGCAGGACTACGTACCCGATGACCTAGAGGCGCTGGAACAGATCATGGCCTCGATTTACTACATCAACCTATCGGTGTTCCAATCGGCTCCCGATAGCTGGGCGATCGATCAACTGTTTCCCATCATGCCCATCCATCGATTGGATGAAGAACCCACCCAGCGAGGCACCCTCGCCGACCTCACCTGCGATAGCGATGGCAAAATTGATCATTTCATCGACCTGCGAGATGTGAAGTCAGTGCTGGAACTGCATCCGCTGCAGGCTGGGGAGCCTTACTTTCTGGGTATGTTCCTAGGCGGTGCCTACCAGGAAATTATGGGCAATCTGCATAACCTCTTTGGCGACACCAACGCCGTCCACATCCAGCTCACCCCCAAGGGGTACAGAATTGAGCATGTGGTGAAAGGCGATACGATGACCGAAGTGTTGGGCTATGTGCAATACGACGCAGAGGACTTAATCGAAAGTATTCGCCGCCAAACCGAACAGTCCCTGAACGAAAACCGGATTAGCCTAGAAGAATCCCAGCTCTTGCTGCAACACTATGAGCGATCGCTGGGTCAGTACACCTACTTAGTGTCCTAGCACCCTGGTTGACTGACGAACGTTGATCGCCCTCACCCCCACCCCCTCTCCCTGAGGGCGAGGGGAGCCGAGTCATCCCTCCATTCCCTCTCCTAAGAAGAGGTCTAGGGAAAGGGTTTTCGAGTATCTGGCCCACGTTTTGTCAGCCAACCAGCCTAGCGCCTGTTCTAGACGCGCCCCTCGCAGATTTTTGGAACAACCTATGCCTGGCAGAGTAAAGCATCTTTGGGTTCAATGGTTTGGAGTACAGCAGCTTGGAATGCAGCGCCGGATCCCACGTTTTGGTAGACCCACCAACGTTCAGCCACACCCGGAACAACCGTGGCGACGATGGAGCATGAAGCGGCTGGCCCGGGTGGCGATCGCCCTAGTATTAACCCTAGGAGCGATCGGCTTCAGCGGCTGTAGCCTAGATACCTTCAAGGTGGAGTCGGCCCAGGTGCCGCGCTTGATTATTGCCGCAGGCACCGATCCCAAAAGCTTTAACTATGCCCTCAACCAATCCTTCCCCAACGTGTTTTCGTTTATCTATGACGGATTGGTTGGGCAAAACCCCATTACCAGCGAGATCTACCCAGCCCTAGCCGAATCTTGGGACGTATCTGACGATAATTTGCAGATTACCTTCACCCTAAAAGAAGACCTGCAATGGTCAGACGGCGAACCGCTCACTGCTGAAGATGTGGTGTTTAGCTTCAATGAGGTGTATCTAAACCCTGAGATTCCCGTCCCCATCCGCGATGCCTTCCGCATTGGGCAAGCCGGAACTTTTCCTCAGGTAGAGCAGGTGGGCGATCGCCAAATTCAGTTCACGATTATCGAACCTTTTGCCCCTTTCTTAGAATACATAGGCGGCACCCCTATCCTCCCAGCCCATGCCCTGCGTGCCGCCGTGCAAGCCAAAGACGAAAACGGTCAACCACTCTTCCTGTCTACCTGGGGCACCGACACCGATCCTCGGCGCGTGATCGGCAATGGCCCCTACCGCATGGTTAGCTACTCCCCCAGTCAGCGCTTGGTCTTCGAGCGCAATCCCTACTATTGGCAAACTGACGACCAAGGACAACCTCAGCCCTATATCGAACAATTCATTTGGCAGATTGTGGAATCGTCAGATACCTCGCTGATCCAGTTTCGCTCCGGCGGAGTCGATATGCTCGACATCTCACCGCAAACCTTCATGCTGCTGAAGCGGGAAGAAGAACGGGGCAATTTCACCATCTATGAAGGTGGGCCAGATAGCAGCACCTTCTTTGTCTGCCTTAACCTCAACCAAGCTAGCCGCCAAGATGGTACACCAGTGGTGGATCCGATCAAAGCAGCCTGGTTTAACGACGTGCGGTTTCGCCAAGCGATCGCCCATGGGATCAATCGTCCCAAAATGCTCAATAATGTTTTCCTCGGTCTAGGAGAAACCCTGAATTCACCGATTCCAGTGGCCAGCCCCTTCTATCTATCGCCTGAGGAAGGACTGCCGGTTTACGACTACGATCCAGAGCGATCGCGGCAGATCCTGCAAGAAGCCGGCTTTACCTACAATGCTGAGGATCAACTCCTCGACGCCAGCGGCAACCGGGTACGCTTCCGCATGATTACCAACACCGGCGGACGCATCGCCACGGTGATCGGGCCTCAGATTGGTGAAGACTTAGCAGCCATCGGTATTCAGGTAGACTTTCAGGCGTTGGAGTTTAATACCATGCTAGAACGCCTGCGCAACACTCTCGACTGGGATGCCTACATTGGCGGCATCACGGGCGCACTGGAACCCCACGGCGCTTCCACCATTTGGTCACTCGACGGCAGCCTGCATACCTTCAACCGCCAGCCCCAGCCCGGTCAGGAGCCCTTGGTGGATCAGACCTTTTCCGATTGGGAACGAGCGATCGCCGATCTATTTGTCCAGGGAGGGCGAGAGCTGGATCTTGAGCGCCGTAAAGAGATCTACGGTCAAGCTCAGGTGATCATTCAAGAAAACCTGCCCTTTATCTACCTGATCAATCCCTATGGCTTAGGGGCCGTGCGCAATACCATCGAGGGCATTGAGTATTCCGCCATCCCCAACTGGCGATCGCTCTGGAATATCAACGAACTGAGGCTACTCGATACCAGTGAAATTGTTGCCCGAGATCGCTCCTAGCCTATGGATAGACAGAAGCCTAAACTCGCTTAGGCGGGGTCACATCTGGCCGAACCTTAGCTCGAATCGCTACGCAGGTGATATTGTCGTGGCCATTGTAGTGATTCGCTAAATCAATCAGCTGCACCACCCCTTGCTCTAAATTGGTTTGGGAACTGAGCAGCGGTTCTACATGGGTGCGCCAATGCTTGTCGAGCAGGTTATCGTCCGTGAGACCGTCAGAACAAAGTAAGAAAAGAGCATCTTCCGTCAGTTCTACAAAGGTGATGTCAGGATCTACAAAATTTTGATCGCGGGGCCCTAGCGCCTGGGTCAACTGATAGGCATCGGGGCGGGCATAGGCGATCGATGGTTCAACACCACGCTGAATTTCCCGCTGCCCCACTTCGTGATCCACCGTCAACTGCTCTAGTCCCATACGGCGCGTGAAGCGATAGAGACGACTGTCGCCGACATGGGCGATCGCTGCCTCCGTTCCCTGAATCAGCACCAGCACCAGGGTTGTACCCATGCGGCCACTACCAGACCGAAAATTTTGCTGGTTGAGGTCGTAGATGGCCTTATTAGCCATCAACACAGCTTCTCTGAGCATCTGTTCTGTGGGCAATTGGTCTTGCCAATGCTCCTCAAAATACTGCTCTAGGGTTTCCACCGCCAAGGAACTCGCCACTTCACCACCGGAATGGCCACCCATACCATCACAGAGAACATACAACCCCTTAGCCGTCAGGTGGCGAGCTAGGGGACTATCTGCCTTCTGAGTTTGGGTGCGAATACTGAAGAAGTCTTCGTTATGCTTGCGCTGCTGCCCAATATCCGTGCGGCCTGCGTCTTCCAAGCTAATCAGCTTCATCGGCAGCACAATGGTCGGCAAATCATCGCTTTCATCGCTGGCGTCATCCATCCGCGGCATAAGGGTAGGTGACATGTCGTCATCCTCATCCTCATCCAGCTCAGGATCCTGATCAGCATCCCCCGCACCAAGGGCGATCGCATCCGAGAATTCAGGGGGCGGCAGGGTAGGTGGATCGAGCGTCAAATCCTCGTCATCGGTCTCAGAAGCAGGCGTAAAATCTGTCATAGGAGGTTCGGAGGGAGGTT
>DATNRH010000728.1 GCA_036703605.1 Candidatus Obscuribacterales bacterium
TGACTCTGAGTGGCTCGCAACTTCATCTCACGATGGGAGTGTCAACTTCTGGACGTTAGACGATGGCTACACAGACGCTGGCCAAGTCGAGCGCTCTCGGTTTCGCACCAGCAAGTACCCCATTGACTTGGCATGGAACTCTAGTGGCACCCAACTGGCTGTTCTCTTTGATCACATTAGCACCCCAGCGCACAAAACTCATCAGTTATGTATTCTCAAGACAGGTATTTGAGCTGATTCTCACACCAGGCTCTTACCCGAAAATTCACACCGTGTTTCAAGAGGCCACTCCCCATTATAAGGAACCTGTGGTCGTTGAGTACTTACCGGGAGCGAAAAATTCCTTGGTAACTGGGGGCAACGATCATCAGATCTGTCTTTGGGAACAAAAAAGTGAAGGTCAGAAATACCAAGCCAAATCCCTGCACTCTCGGCATACATCGTCTGTGCTGTCCTTGGAACCCTCCACAACAGGCACGCTCTTGTGCTCTGGCGGTGCCGATCGGTAAACGAGCCAGGTCTAAGAGACAGGAGACTGATAATATTCGATTATGTTGCTGGAAGGGAGTTGGTCAACCACCGGACGGCCGCACAGGTCACTTCTCTTGACTACCGACCAAAGGATCCCAACCTGCTGTTATGTTGCCAGGTGAGGAGACCTTTCTATAACACCGCAGACAACCAGGGCTGACCAGCTACCCCTGTTTGATCCCAGAGCAAATCGGAACGTTCTTTGTCTATCTTGGCCAACAAAACCCTCCGACCCATCCCCTACACGTCTAACCAAACCATCTTGGTCGCCGTCAGGGTTCTTGGTGAGCTGCCCTTCACTAGACGGTGACCTCCATCTTTGGGATATCCGCTACAACTCAATCCACAACCCCACACAGTCCATATCACTTGGGCACTCTGAACGAGTCCTACAAGCCTCCTTCCACCCTTCCTTGGACTGGATTGTCTCTATCTCAACAGACCACCGGGTAGGGTTCCACTCGTTTAGC
>DATNRH010000729.1 GCA_036703605.1 Candidatus Obscuribacterales bacterium
GTCTTGATTGAGCTGCCCCCCGGATCACCCCTCAGCGAGACCGATCGCCTAGCTCAACGGGTTACCCAGCAGGTGCAAGAGCATCCAGCCGTGGCGTCTGTGTTTGTGGAAGTAGGGGGTAACGGCTCCGATGAAGCCAAGCTAACGATTAACCTCAAACCTCGCGATGAGCGACAGGTGAGGCAACAAGACTTTGAGCGTGAGATGCGGCAGCAGTTTGGACAAATCCCCGGCGCTCGCATTAGCTTTGAAAGTCAAGGAGCTGCAGGCAACAGTCAAGATCTAAGTTTAGTGCTCACCAGCGAAAATGCTGATGCCCTCACTGAAACGGCGATCGCCATTGAACAGCAGATGCGACAGGTCACCGGTCTTGTGGACGTCAGCTCCAGCGCTAGTCAAGTGCGTCCAGAAATTTTGATTGTCCCCGATCCCCAACGAGCAGCAGACTTGGGCGTCACGGTGCAAGCGATCGCCCGCACGGCCTCCATTGCTACGATTGGGGCCACCGACGCCAACTCCGCCAAATTTGACCTCCCCGATCGCCAAATTCCCATTCGTGTGCAGCTCAATCCAGATACCCGCGCCGATCTCAACACCCTGCGCAACCTGCGGATTCCCAGTCAATCTGGTGCGATGGTGTCCCTGTCCGCTGTGGCCGATATTCGCCTCGGTAGCGGCCCTGCCACTATTGAACGCTTTGATCGGGCTCGACAGGTCACCCTCGGTGCCAATCTAGAAAGTCTATCCCTTGGGGAAGCCTTTGCCCAAGTCGAAGCCCTTCCCGCCATGCAAAACCTGCCGCCAGAGGTTGCCCAGCGTCCCTCCGGTGACGCGGAAATTATGCGGGATATTTTCTCGCGATTCCTCCAAGCTCTAGGCACCGGCGTGCTCTGTATCTACGCCATTTTGGTCTTGCTCTACAACGGTTTTCTTTATCCCTTTGTGATTCTAACCGCCCTACCCTTATCTCTGGGCGGCGCGTTGATTGCCTTGATGATCACCCAGAAAGAGCTAGGGTTATTCGCCCTCATTGGTATTGTATTGCTCATGGGGTTAGTGACCAAAAATGCCATCTTGCTGGTAGATTCAGCCCTAGCCAATCAGCGAGACTTTGGGATGCCCCAATTCCGAGCCGTGATGGAATCCGGTGTATCACGCCTCCGTCCCATCTTGATGACCACCTTCTCGACCATCGCAGGTATGATACCCATTGCCTTGGAAATTGGCGCAGATGCCGAAACCCGCAGTCCCATGGCGATCGCTGTCATTGGCGGCATGGCTACGGCTACGCTACTTACCCTGGTAGTTGTGCCGGTGATTTTTACCTACATTGATGGTTTTCAGTGGCGTATGGGCCGCTGGCTGGGGAACGATCGCCTTGAGGAAGAATCTGGTACACCTACCCAAGGTCGCTCATCCAGCGACCCTGATCCCCAACCGCGCACCTAGAATCTAGCTTTTCCTCGAATATTTCTTAAGTTTCTCAAAAAGCGATCGCTCAATATCTTTGATGTTCAAACCGGAAATAAAGATTAAAGCGTTGCTAATTTTCAAGCTGAAGTGCTTGGAACACTGATTGACGGACAAAACTCCTGTGATCGTGATTCTCTTGTAGGTTGGGCTAGCGTCAGTGTAACCCAACAGAATCTACGCTGGTACTGGGTTTTACGTTACTCAATCTAGCCTAGCCAAAAAGATTTGTCAGTCAAGCAGCTTAGAACATACCATAGCCAGTCTAACTTGCTGAAATCCGTTCATCCCTGATTTCAGCAACACCTTAATTCCCACGTTTTATATCGCAGTTCATCAACTCATTCAAGATTTTGAACATGTTTACAAGCTTGACAATATTATGTCATTGTTCTAATCTTTGAATCAAGTTCTGGGTCTTTAGAGAAAATTAGCTTAACAGACAAAAACTTTGATGGTGATATATCTAATAAACAAAAGACCGTGAAAGACTTGGGAGATTTTCTAAACCTGCCTGTACAGACTGAACCTATTCTTGCTGAGGAAAAGGTTTCTCGGCTTTAAGTTTCACAGATTATTTTCTTCATGTAGAAATTCTTATTGTTTTCACTCCAATAAGGACGATCGCTTGAAGATGCTACTTTTCGAAGCGTGGCAAGAGGTAGATGATAGGATATGAGCAGATCCGCTCCGAGCAAGCATCTGGCACGCCTTATGGCCCCCATACATCAATCTTACTCCTATAATTAAGGCATGGATAAAATACGGGATAGCTGGAGGGGATCGAGGGAACGCACTAAACTCAGAGGTAGCGCTTGTTCACTCAGATAATCAGCATAGGTCGCCCGCAGAAAACCTCGATAGTTAGGATCATTCGCCACGTAGGTTTGGAAAAAAGCCACGCTCATGGCATTCACATAGCGATGGGCGATCGCTGGATCTGGGCCAACGATATTGGAGGGTAGAAGCAGAGCTTCGCTGCCATTTGCAGAGCTACCCAGGGTAGAGAAGTGGGTGCCTCCCTGCATCAACACAAGATATTTATTGAGGCTGCCCAACCACGTGAAAGGACGGATTTGCTCAGGTAGAGCTGGGGCGATCGTATCGGCATTGCCAGTCATCACCATCACAGGTTTTTCAATTTGGTTAAAACCATTTTGGCCGATGATGCCGCTACCAATGGGGTTAATGGCGATCGCTGCTACAATCCGATCATCTTTCAAGGATTGATCGAGGGTTTCCCAGGGTAAGTCTAGCGCTTGGCATTGCAGCAGCAAAGATAAATTAAGCCAGCTATCGTCATAACAAGACTGAATTAACCGTTCTCCATGGAGTGTACCGCCGATCAGGGTAAGAGCCGTATATCCACCTAAAGACTGGCCAATGATGCCCGTTTTCTCTAGATTCATGCGACCCGAGAGTTGAGGATGGGTGCGATTGAGGCGTTCCAGTTCATCCAGCAAAAAGGTAATGTCGAGAGGGCGATCAACAAATTCCTGGGGAGACGTTACTTCTCGCACTCGCCCCTGCACAAGAGCTTGGATTTGCATGGCATTGCTGCCAGGGTGCTCCAACACCGCCACCACAAAACCATGGGAAGAAAGATGATCCGCAAGATAACGATAGGTAGTGCGATCGCTTCCCAGACCATGGGAAATAATGATCACCGGCGCAGGCATAGGTGGCGTGGGGCTGCCGAGAGTTGCCGTAATGGGGACATAGACATCCACATCAAAGGCGCGATCGCGGCGACGATCGCGAAGATTTAGGGTAACCGTCTGCCAGTCGTATAAACCTATATCATGGGGATTCCGAACACCCATCGAATCAATCGGTGCTTCCACCCTAGATTCAAAAGTAGCTTGGGTTTGAATAATCTGAATCGCTTGGGTCGTTTGGTTGATCAGATTTTCCACCTCACTCACAAAGCTGAGGGTAGCATCAACACTAATGCGTAAGTCGGTGAGGGGAAACTCCTTGAGCACATTCAATGGCGTTAGACCATCGTCAGAATCAGCCGCAAGAATCAGGGCAGCCCGAATGGCGCGAGGGGCCGCCTCCGGAGATTGGGTACGGATGATCCGGCTGATTCGTTCCAGCAGCGCTTCGCCTTGATCAGTATAGAGAAATTGAGCCACGGCGACAGTACTGACATCGGCCTGCGTGGTCAGCAGCGATCGCAACTGTTCTTGATCCTTAGGCGTAAAGTATCGCAGGTAGGGGCGAAGATTGGACGTGACCCGGCCTTCACGGGCATAGATTTCCAAATCATCTATCGCAATCGAGCGCTCAAAAACACCCATCGATAGGTAAACCCGTTCTGCCCCTGCAGCTGGTGTTGACAGCAGTAGTCCAGCCAGGCAACTACCAACCCCAAGGGCGATCGCTCGGTAGGGATGACGACCATGGCGCATGGGGCGATCGCGCAAAATCAAGGACTGGAACCATGATGGCATCAGTCTAAATGACGTGAAATGCTGCATACTTCAGGAGTTGACGGGGGCAGACATGGCTAATTCGATGATGACAGAAGATCGAGTAACTGTGTTTCTGACAGTTGGGCAACACCCAGAGTCTGTGCCTTTTCTAACTTAGATCCGGCATCACTGCCCACTACTAAATAATCCGTTTTAGAACTCACGGTTCCGGTGACTTTGCCACCCGCCGCCTGAATTTTTGCCTTAGCATCCTCCCGACTTAGGGATGGTAAGGTGCCGGTAATCACAAATGTTTTGCCTGCTAACGGCTGAGCCCCTTGGGGTTTGAGCTGATCGGGAGCAAGGGCAAGCTGTAGACCGGCCTGTCGCAGGCGATCGATCAGCACCTGGTTGGCCGGCACCCGAAACCAGGCATAGACCGACTGGGCAATTTCTGAGCCAATGCCATAGACGGCGGCGATCGCTTCCGGTTCTGCTGCTCCCAAATCATCCACATTAGGAAACTGGTTGCTTAAGGTCTGGGCATTGACACTGCCTACATGGCGAATACCTAAGCCATAGAGCACCCGCGGCCAGGTCTGTTGCTTCGACTGAGCGATCGCCCCCACCAGCTTCTGCGCCGATGTGGGGCCCATGCGATCTAGGGTGAGCAGTTGCTCCACCGTTAGGTCATACAAATCCGCTACCGATTGCACCAGATGGCGATCGATAAATTGCTCCACCCACTTTTCACCCAGCCCGTTGATGTCTAGGGCCGCCCGGCTGGCCCAATGGCTAATCGAACCGCGCAGAATGGCAGGACAGGAGGTATTGATGCAGCGCATCACGGCTTCATCGGCAGGCCGCACCACCGGCTCCCCACAGGCGGGGCAATGGGTGGGCATCTCGTAGCGCTGGGCATCGGCAGGGCGCAGGTCTGGCAGCACCCGCACCACCTCGGGAATAATTTCTCCCGCCTTGCGCACGATCACCGTATCGCCCAGGTGTAAATCCAGTTCAGCCAAGCGATCGCCATTGTGCAGCGTTGCCCGAGACACGGTGGTGCCAGCAAGCTGGACGGGACTGAATTCTGCCACCGGCGTCAGCGCCCCCGTGCGTCCTACTTGAACCACCACCCGCTCCACCCGAGTTGGCGCTTCCTCGGCAGGATATTTGAGAGCGATCGCCCAGCGGGGAAACTTTTGGGTAAAGCCTAACTGCTGCTGTAGATCAAAACGATTCAGCTTCACCACCACCCCATCGGTCATGTAGGGCAGATCGAGGCGAGCGGTATCCCATTGCTCAAAATAGGCCGCCACATCCGCTAGGGACGGGCAGAGCAATCGGTTAGGATTCACCCGAAAGCCAAGATCTTGCAGCAGCTCAAGGGCTTGCCACTGGGTTGCGGGTG
>DATNRH010000730.1 GCA_036703605.1 Candidatus Obscuribacterales bacterium
GAGCGGACAGAGGGGATGCGTGGCATCGGCGGCAGAGCCGGGGGGGTGCCTTGAGGAGCCTGTACAGCTGTTCGTTGTAGGAGTTGCTCACCAGAGGGAAAATTGACTGTCTGAACGCTGAGTGAGAAGGTCTCGCTTACCGGATCAAGTTGTTGCAACTGCGACAAAGATTTGCGAGGTGGCACAGATGCAGGAATCGGTGCCAAGGCGTTCCCACCAACCACATCGCTCTGCTGGGCTCCAGAGCCAAAGGGCGGTGGGGGCGGTGGTGGATTGTGCAAATTGGGAGCACTTGCAACCAAGACACGATCCTGTCGACCACGGTAGCGAAGAACAAGAGCAACGTTGGGTACAGTATCTCCAATCTGCACTGACCGTAAGAGTAACTCACCACTTACAGATTGTCCGACCCTCAAACACTCCAGGGCATATGACCTTGGAAACTGTACCCAAAGAGGTCAAGTGTAGCTTGCCGCCAGAGCCCTCAGCGAGACTCCTGCGCTCTGGCTTCGAAACGCGCCGCCCTGACGACTTTACGAGGCCTTTGGCCGCCTGGACGGAATGCTTATTGTAGACTTGCTGGCCTACATCGAGGGCTTGCTGAGGGCACATGAGATTGGCTGCGAGGTCCTGTCGCTGGCCTGTGAGTACCTTGACGCTTACCTGAGCTGTGGATCGGAACACAGCAGCAGTCACATCAACAGTGACTTCAAGAACAACGACATCCTCTGCGAGTAAGCTGATCTGTAGATTGTCGTGCTCACAGTTGATAGACGGAAAAGCCGCACCAAGGTGGATTGCACCATCCGTTGAACAACAGCGAGATATGGTCACTAAAATCCCGATATCGCGGTTATGGAGATAGGCAAACTTATTGTCATTGCTCTCAATCGGGAGTTGCGCGGTCAACCAATCTGCTGCCGGCTGTTGGTGTGCAATGCGAAAGCGGCGGGGGAAAGGATTGCCTTCCTCCATATTTTGACGTGAATTTGGATTAACAGGAAGACTACCATTTCCCTGGCCGTTACTTCGTTGCTGCGAAGTAGCTACTCCGCCAGCAGAGTAGCTACTCGCTCACAAGCTGCAGAAGCCTGTGCGCTCGCTCTGGCCTCTAGCGCTACGCTAGCAAATTCAGAAGTACCCAACCGAAATGTCTGATTATTCCGGCAAACAGGTGGGAGACCTAAGAAAGTATTTTCACCTCCTTGAGCCCCGATACCTGGAATGTGGCTATAACCTCATTACGGTGGTTGAGGCTGCCTTTGGGCAATGGGTTTTCCCTCGAGCACCCAACCGCCTTTTCCTTCTCATCCTGAGCGCCGTTCAGCACAGGCTTGCTCAAGACCCGTCCATTACCGCGATCTTCCCCATGAAGGCTTGGTTGGGACTGCCCGTCGCTGTCCACGATGAGCAAGACCAAGCAATTTTTGAAATTCTTTTGGTTGACAGTAGAAACAAAATCATGCAGTCTTTTAGGGCCTGGATAAGTGGTATTCCCGGCGACTACTGCCCCCCCTCCCCCTGCTCCTCCCTGACTTCCCCTGAACTGACGTACAAAGTTGTGCCATGGGCTTACCACAACCACCCCAACCCCGATCGCAGAGCCAACTTCGACTGGGTAGTTCGAGAGGGCCAAAACCTTCGAGGCAGGACCAACGACACGTGGGGCCCCTTGAAACAGGGCCTCACCGAGCATGAGTGGCAGAACGCCCTGCGTGGACTCGATAGCATGGGCATGACCCTTGGTACATTTACACTTTGATTTTATAGTGGAGGAATGGGGGCGGTACAAGCTCCTCGTGGGCCAAGGCATCAACCCGGAACTCCTTAATGTTGTGAATTAAAATCAAGTAAGCAACATCAGTCCTATATTGAGGGGTAGGCATAGGTTTAGGGCAGGTCAGTTTGAGTTACTGGTAGGCAGACTTGCTATTTGTAGGTTGTTGATCGAATATCAGGCAAGGCATGCTTATAAAAGGCCCTTCTTCCCGAGTGCAGTTCCGAAATTGAGTGAACTAAGTGAACTAGGAAAACTTAAAGCCCTTTTTCGTCAGTTCTATCGGACAAAGTATGAGGAAAAGCACCAGCCGCACCCAGGAGAGGACGATGTCCCTGCGCAGTGGAAGGTAGCAGAATTCACAA
>DATNRH010000731.1 GCA_036703605.1 Candidatus Obscuribacterales bacterium
GAGCGAGTTGGGGTAGGAGCTCTGGTGTACAAAGGCAGAAGGCAGACCCCAGTCCTCGTCAGGGCGGCCGCCTATCTGGACATCCATAGTTAGAATGTACGTTAGGTCATTCCGCAGCATGGGGAGGCACTCCTCGCACACCAGGTGGAACGTGTCTTGGTGCCATTCATTGCTCTGCGTCCAGCTAAACTCGCCACCATTGGTGGAGCTAGCGGCAGGGGAGCCCCATTGCTCGCGGTAGCGCCATTGGGAAGCATTGTCAAAGTTCCAGCACATGCCGGGAATCGAGTCGACTGGTGGTGGTGTGGGAATAGGACGTGTAGGTGTTGGTATGGGAACCACTTGTAGATTGGCAGGCGCATGTATTGTGACCAAATAGCGGTCATTTTGGCACATCATTTGGGAGTTGACCAAGGCCATGGATCCGATGAACGCCATCCCAAGTGCCACCCGCTGATCAGCCAAGAGAGCAACCAGGGCAAAGGTAAAAGCTCCCACTGAAAGGGTGAAAGCAGAGGAGGGGACCGGGGAAAAGGACAAGTCCAAACTTAGTACACCGTTCGTTATGGTGGCAGAAGAGTTGACGGCCTGTAGGTGGTCAAAGGTCTCAGCACTAAGCTCCAAAGAGATATCATTGCTGATTTCCCAGACAACATCAACCTCCGAGTTGGTAGGGGGCAAAATAGAGGTCACTGTGCCGAGATCGCCAGCAATGGTGATGGCCTGACTTGCGCCACACTGCGCAAGGACAGAGCCTGGTACGTAAGATAGCAGAAAAAGAGACAAGAAAAAACTAAGCTTCATCGTCTGTCGTATCTTGCGTATCGGTTCTGGCCCGCTAGGCACAGAGAGTTTTGCCCAATTCCGTCCACCGTAGTGTTTTGCCCAACGCTGGCCACCAATCATGCCTGTAGTATGTAGCGGAAGTGATTAACGATGTAAGTATAGCTTTTACTCGCCCAGCAAGCGGGCTACGTTGTCGTGGCTGCCTTTTCCGCTTTCTTGCGGGCTTTCACCTCTTTGAAGAGCGAACTAACGCAAGGCCTGCACACATAGCCCGGTTCTTTCCAGCCCCACTCTTTCACCAGCTGCAAGGTCAGATAGAGAGGGCTGGCGAGAGTAGATGGGTGGCTTACATTGAAGGTATGACATCTGGAGCAAGTGTTGAGTTCATTGCAATGTTTACACTTCTTGAGCCTTGACATTAGGGCTGCCACTATCGCCCTCTCATCCCTCCTGAGTCTTTACGCCCGAGTTCCTTGTCTACCTGTCTTCGCGGGCATATCTGCGGCATACATCGCAGTGAGAGTCGGTAGAACTGCTCTCTGAGTCGCCATGATGGT
>DATNRH010000732.1 GCA_036703605.1 Candidatus Obscuribacterales bacterium
GCCTGATCCATCGACTGCAGCTCCATTTCCTAGACTAGATAAGTCACCTGCACCTAACTCCAAGAACGCTTCCAGATCCGCCGCTGGCACCCTTGTATTATTTAGACCATTTGCCCCATTGAGATCTCTGGTCGTAATCACAACTTGAGCAGGCACCGTATTGGCATTGGCGGCATCATAATTAGAAAATTCTACCCGCCCCACACCAACGATTTCCCAATCTGGAAGAACGCTGTAGGTTAAATCCGGTTGGGTGATAGTAATTGTGCCACCCTCAATACTCCCCGTGGCTTCGACTAAGAGTGCAGCGCCAGTATAGTCTCCAAATTGCACATCTCCATCGGCACTGATAATTGGATCATAAAGACTGACAAAGGAGGCCGGTTGTCCTGACAAGTCCACAATAGAGAATGCCCCACCCGATACAAAATGCGCATCAGTGGAAATCACCCCATCGCTAATCAGTTGGAACAAACCGCCGCTTTGCAAGGGAAAGGCTGGATGATTGAGCGCTAGAATATCCACCGAGCGATCGCCCTGGAGTGTCAGATCTCCACCTGCTTGGATCACCAAAGGCGTGGTCACACTGTCTCGGAGGGTGAGCGTATCCGTTGCCTGCAGAGATACATCACCGTCGGCGATAAGCTCACTTTCCACCAAGGAGATAGTTCTAGCAGACGACAGGAGCGCGTCTTGCCCAGCCAACTGCTGAACAACTAGATCACCCTCAGCGATCGCTATCCCTGATCCGTTCAGGTAGACGGTACCATCCTCCGCCACCGTCACCCCTTGGGCATGGCCGATGTCCGCACTGGTCAAGAGTTGGGGCAAAGAGGCGATCGCAATCTCCGGCGCTTCCATGATCTCCCCCTCCCCCATAGGCTGAATCTCCAGACTCAACACCTGCCCTGGCTGGCTCATGCGGACAATATTGCCTCCCGGCACCGTGGCTAGGGTGATCGTGCCTCCCGGTGCAATCAGTTGCCCTGTGCTGACCACCGTGCCACCCAACAGGTTCAAGTTTTCTCCTGGCAACACCTGTAGGGTACCAGCATTGACGATCGCGCCCGACGACTCTGGCCCAAACCTAAACGCTGTTGGATCACCGACCAAGTCTTGATAGACTGGCGTTTCCCCGATCATCCACCAACCTTCGGCAAAGTCAACACGGTCGGCCGTGATAGCCGTAAAGCTAGCCGGTACATTCAAGCTAGCCGTCTCGCCAAACACAATCCCCGCCGGGTTCATCAGATATACATTTGATGCACCACCACTCACCTGGAGAATGCCTTGGATGATCGAGGGACTACCACCGACAACCCGACCTAGAATATTGTCAATCTCAGGTTGAGATAAAAAATTCGCAATCTGCGCCTCATCTAAGCCAAATTGCTCAAAGCTATGAAATAGGTTGCGACCATCCTGCGATCGCTGCCCACCGTCGATATCAAATTGACCGTCAACTTGGCGTACTTCTGTACCCGTGCCGTCATTGGCTGGCATGATGGATTGGGCTATGCTTCTAGGAGCGATCGCCATGCCAGACCACAGAGCCAACAGCAGCGATCCGCCATACCCATACAAACAATTGTTCATAGTGATCTCAGTTCAGGACATAACAGAATCATGGGGTTGGCTATGGCAAAACTGTCTCCCGATCAGCGTAACTACTACTACCTAATAGAGGCTGAACGTAACGGTATCCATAAACCCATTCTGGCGGCGCTCTACAGTGCCCACGGTGCGCCCCAGCTTGACAGCGGCGAAACGGGGCTAGGCGTCTATCCCATTCATCGCATTCCCGCCGCCGATCTCGCCACCTTTGCCGGACAGGTTCAGTATGCCGCCAACACGGTGCGCAGTATCACCGATCGCCTCACGGCCCAGGGCTGGCGGGGCACCGATCTATGGAATGCCGATCGCGGCCGCTATGCCGATCGATTCATTCAAGCGATCGCTGAAGGCTATTCGCCGCCGTCCAACGACACCGAAGCGGCTTTGCTCGAA
>DATNRH010000733.1 GCA_036703605.1 Candidatus Obscuribacterales bacterium
TCTGCTGCCTGATCATCACCGTGGTTATGATCAGGGTCATCACCGTGATCGTGGCCATGCTCATCACCGTGGTCATCGCCGTGATCGTGGCTGTGACCTTCCACATCCTCGTTGGAGAGAACGGCAACCCCTTCACTGGTATCAATCACCACGAGATCTGCGTTACCAGCATTAGCAACGAGATCATCTAAGAAAAACTCCATTTCCAGGCCGTTCTTCACCAACACGTCTGCATCGGCGATCGCCTGCACATCCGATGGTTTCGCTTGGTAATCATGGGGGCCAACATTGGCCGGCAGCAGTTGAATTACCTCAGCGCGATCGCCCGCTACGGCTTTGGTGAACTGGGTGATGGGTACAAAGGTAGTGATCACCTGTAGATCATCGGCCTGTTCAACGGCATCGCCCTGGGTTAGATCCTCATCGGTCACGCCCGTTGGCTCAGACGCACAACTTCCCAATCCAATCACCACCGTGGAGGCGATCGCAAACGAGAACCGGCGCAATAATCCCTGATTTTGAACCATTATGGACTCCTACAATAACGTCACATCAAAGCTTGGCTAGGCCTGGGCCTAGTCTCATGGGCGCAAGAGGTCTGCAACATTTTTGCCATGGGCTAAGGACAGGCTCTAACGGTAGCTGATACCAATTCTTGGATTGCCCGCTACATGTTGCCCTTACCCTAAATCCCTCTCCCAGAAGGCAAGGGACGTTGAGGCGGCTTAAACGATAGAGCGACATTTTGAAGACTTGATATTAGGTAGACATGGGGTAGACATGGGGACGTGAACCACAAGACAACGACGAGCGAAAACAGAGTAGAATGAGAATGGTTATCATTCTAGAATATCCTACCGCATATTTCCATGAATCGTGACCCTTGTCTCAAACCATCTGCCCCACCCACCGCCATGCACCCCGATCGTCGCCTGACTCGCAGCCAGGATGCGGTGCTAGCTGTTCTCCAAGAGCAGCGATCGCCCCTGTCGGCCCAA
This sequence comes from Candidatus Obscuribacterales bacterium, assembly GCA_036703605.1. Classification (NCBI taxonomy): domain Bacteria; kingdom Bacillati; phylum Candidatus Melainabacteria; order Candidatus Obscuribacterales; species Candidatus Obscuribacterales bacterium. The sequence goes on from DATNRH010000733.1 coordinate 999, forward strand.
GCCCTGTATCGTCTGATGCGCGATCGCCAGTCTATTGGCCTAGCAACGGTTTATCGCGCTCTTGATAGTTTGAAGCTGAAGGGTTTGGTGCAACATCGAGTGAGCCTAGAGGGCGAATTGCTCTATAGTTCTATGCACCACGATCTGCACTACCTCACTTGTCTCCACTGTGGGCAGTCTTTT
>DATNRH010000734.1 GCA_036703605.1 Candidatus Obscuribacterales bacterium
GGCGGTTGGGAGTTGCCCGAGCAAAAATCCCCCTGGCAGGCCACAAAGCGATAGGATGATGCTCCAAGACTACCGTTGGGCTCTACAATGCAGGTTCCAGGAACGCCGGTCAGCGAAGAGTTGAGGTCCACGCATCCTAACCCGTTGTGCACTTCGAGTGACGCCCAATTGCTAGAGCAGGTGTATTGGTAGCTCATAGTCAACGTCGCAGAAGGGGTCACGTCAAGGCAGCTGCTCTGTGCGTTCAAGGCAAAGAGCATAGCGCTGCCTGTGCAGTCTGAACTATTTGGAAATAACAGCATTTTGAAAGCCATGTCGGCGGGGAAAGTCGGACTGGAGGTACATTGGGCGGCGGAAGGGTCTCCTCCTCTCCATTGGCAGCTATAACGGCTGCAAGGTTCTGGGGCTGTGGACGCGACCCACTGCTTGGGCGTAGTGTCGGTGCACGAGTCAAACGTGGAAACTTCGACCCAAGAGCCACCATAAGTCAGATCGCAGAAATTTGGAGGAACAGGGCTGTCGCAGGAGGGCCCCTCGAAACCGACATCACAGATGCAAGAGGCAGTTCCTGTCGAGGTATTGAAGACACAAGTTCCCGTTGCGGCGCAGGCAGGGCTGCAGGTGAGATTGTTTTCGCATCGCGGGCCCGCAAAGCCATTGACGCAGCTGCAGTATGGAAGAGAGTTTGCCGCCAAGAAACAAGTTCCTCCGTTCTGGCAGGTAATCATATCTTCGCAAGTTAGGTTGCAAGCGGGTCCGGTATAGTTGTTGTTGCAAATGCAAGTGCCAGTGTTCGTACACGCACCGGATTGGCAGCCACCATTATAGATTCCCTCCCCTGGGCATGCTCGGTAGACATCGACACTGGCTCTGACGCCTCCGACACTTTTGAGCCCGGATTGGTCGCGCAGCTCAACGGAGTAACGACCTGGAACAATATTCGCCGGCAACGGGAACTGGATAAGGGTACTGGTGAAGACAGAGGGGTTCGTGGGGTAGAGGGAAACAAACTGAGATCGCTCAGTCACAAACATAACTTGAAGGCCACAATTGGTCTGGAAACCAGTGCCCTGGAGCGTAAAAGTTCCAGTGTGAGAATCCGGCACCCGTGTAGGAGTGATCGAGGAGGAGGAGCTTGGAACGCAGGATGCGGCGAGGACCGAGGTTGGGACCGGGCAAAGGAACGAATTATTCGCGATGTTGTTCCAAGTGTTCCCCCCAACAACGAAATCGGGGATAAAGCAGCCCAGGTTGTTATTTTGGAGCTCCAGGACACTCAGCTCGGAAAGCAACGCAAATAGCTCGGGAATGGGACCTTGGAGTGAGTAACGGTTAGGGTAAGGGCCGCTAGAGTTTGGTGGTTAGGGTTCCTGACCCATTCGGGTTCTAGGATTTTAGCTAGGGTTAGGATAGTATCAGGGCCCGTCACAATGAGGGTTAGGTTACGGTTTTGGTTGGGGGTAGTGGTACCGGTGAGCTGGTTATTGCTAAGCTTGATGAAGGTGACAGAACCGGAGGCAGCTCCGGTGGCCAAGTTGGCAGGAAGCTCTCCCGTCAGCTGTTGGGGTTAGGGATGGGTTAGGCTTATGGCTCAGGGGTTACCTCTTAACCCTTTAAATTGCCCTTCGCCCCCGAAGCCTCTTTCCCTTACCTTAACCCATTACCCGCCCTGAAGTTATTTTTCACCCTACGACCTTTCCCCCCC
>DATNRH010000735.1 GCA_036703605.1 Candidatus Obscuribacterales bacterium
ATCCTACCTTCCGTAGCCACACTTACATCAACCTACGGTTGATGTAAGACTCTGGACAATTTGACGTGGGTTGTAGGGAAGCGATCGCCTCATGCCCTAACGCTCGAAGACACGCAGCAGTTATGATGACCGCGCTGTATACGGCTTTACAATTAGGTCTAAACTTTTTGAGGATAGAGATGCCGTTGGTGGTTCGAGGTAGATCTCGGTGAAGATCTAGGCTGTTCCGGTGAATCACACACAAAATAGTTAGGCACTTAACTATTTTGTGTAAAACTAGATACAAATTTAACAGTTGATGTTCTCTACAATGACATCATTAACTCTGTGATTTTCTAAGAAAGTACAGTCACCTACTATACCTTGAACCGTTAAATGTCTCAGATGTAGGCGGTGCTTGCGATAGCTGGGTGCAAGTAAGTTTTGTCAATAGCGACATTGGAGGAGTGCTGCCCTCACATTCGTTGCTTGTACATGCAAGAAACATGAACTGGAGCTTAACATGTCTTACCACGGCGATATTTCTTCCAGCGATGATGCAGTTGGTGTTGCAGTTGTCAATTACAAAATGCCACGGCTGCATACTAAAGATGAGATCCTTGCAAACTGCAAGAATATTGCATCCATGATTGATGGGATGAAGTTGGGGTTGCCCGGTATGGATCTGGTGATCTTTCCAGAATACTCCACCCACGGCATCATGTATGACCCGAAGGAAATGATGGAGAATGCAGCATCCATTCCTGGGCCAGAAACAGATATTTTCGCAGAAGCCTGTATTCGCAATAAAGTGTGGGGCGTCTTTTCTCTAACAGGTGAGCGTCATGAAGATCATCCTAACAAGGTACCCTACAACACCTTGATCTTAATGAATGATCAAGGCGAGATTGTTCAAAAGTACCGCAAGATCATGCCTTGGACGCCCATTGAAGGTTGGTATCCAGGTAATTGCACCTATGTTTCGGATGGGCCGAAGGGTCTGAAAATTAGCTTGATCATTTGTGATGACGGCAATTATCCGGAGATCTGGCGCGACTGTACCATGAAGGGTGCAGAACTGATTATCCGTTGCCAAGGCTATATGTATCCGGCTAAGGATCAGCAGGTGATGGTATCCAAGGCCATGGCCTGGATGAATAATGTCTACGTTGCTGTTGCCAATGCCGCGGGTTTCGACGGCGTCTATAGCTACTTTGGCCATTCTGCTGTCGTTGGTTTTGATGGGCGCACCTTAGGTGAATGTGGAGAGGAAGAAAACGGCATTCAGTACGCGGCGTTGTCGAAGTTTGCCATCCGCGACTTCCGTAAGAACTCTCAGTCGCAGAACCATCTCTTCAAGCTGCTGCACCGTGGCTACACTGGTATGCTCAACTCCGGAGATGGTAGCGAGGGCATGGCAGAATGTCCCTACCAGTTCTACCGCGACTGGGTTCTTGATCCGAAGAAGGTGAAAGAAAATGTAGAGGCACTGACCCGCCCAACCGTGGGTACTGAGGAATGTCCTATTGAAGGACTACCAACCAAGACCGTGCCAGCTCCTACTCAAAAGGCTCAATCATCCCCCGTATCAGTTTCCACCAACGGCTAGTTTAGGCAACAGAATCCTGACGATCCAACACGTTACCTTATACCGTAGTCAACCATTTTGGCTACGGTTTCTTATTTTCAGATTAAATCATGATATTGCTATAGTCCTATCAAGTCTAGTTGAAGGTTCATCGTTGAGGCATCCTGCGCTCAGTCCCCCGCTTCGCCGTCCCTTGGGCAAGGGGGCTACCAACATCTGGATGCTGCCGCTGTCCTAAATGCATCGTGTGTCTAACCGGATTTAGTATGAGATGACGCCAAAGCCCCAAATCCCTGTCCCAAAGAAAAAAAGCTAAGATCAGTAGATATTCTAAAACTAAAAAGGGCTAGAGTAACGTTCACCCTATCTCCATCATGTCCCCTATATCTGGCAAAACCGATCTCGCGACCCTGCTCACCTCCATGACACCAGTCAAACAGGAGGGAGAGTATGTCTTTTGTACCGTTCAAGCATCGATGGCCCAATGTATCGCCTTCGATCCCATCGGGCTGTTTCAGGAAGCCGAGGGACTAACTCTCATTCTGCCCCGCCCTAGCGCCGATGCCCATCACCTGCCCTATGGCACCATTTTCTCAATGATTACGCTCTCCGTTCACTCTAGCCTCGACGCCGTAGGGTTTCTGGCAACTATCACCCAAGCCCTGGCCCGTGAAGGCATCAGCGTGAATCCGGTGTCTGCCTACTACCACGATCATCTATTTGTACCGGTTGTCCAAGCGGATACGGTGTTGAACTGCCTTCACACCTTGGCTCAGTCCGGTCAGTAGGAATCGCCTTTTAGATACGTCACCGTTGGCATTTCAGTTCAGCCATTCCTGGATCAATGGCAAGCTGGAGAACCGATCTAGGGAGGCCACGAAGGAGCGCGGGGAAGAGTCGCATAGGTGGCATGGGTCTACCGCACTGCATAGGTGATAATGGCGGTGGACTATGTTGCCCCGTAAACAACGTCATGCCTGTTTTAGGATTCTGCTTCCCATGAAACCTCATCTCTGGTTCTTCCTAATGGCTTCAACTCTGCTGACCCTGGTTATCCCCGACGCCATGGTGCTGCTCCCGGAACGCGCGATCGCTCAAGAAGCCCTATCTTCGGACACCGCCCACCTCGATGAAGCGAATCGCCTTCTTGAACAAGGTATTCAACAGTATTATGTCAGCCAGTAAGGAATGGCGCTAGGCAGTTTGGGCGTTGCTTACAGTCGTCGCGGTCAATACGAACGCGCCATTGATTTCTATGGACAATGTCTAGCCGGCATTGCTGGATAGCAGGATGAACTGCCCTCATCCCCAACCCTTCTTGCTAGGGAGAGGGAGCTAAAATTCTTGGCGTTGCTGAATAGCAGTATGATTCCGCAACATATTGCATGGAGGTTCAGAGGCTGTAACTAGAGGTTCATCTCCCAGTTCAGCAACACCGTCTAGCCATTGCCTAGGAGATTGGCGATCGGTCTGGGGAAGGTTTGTGCCTCAGCGCTATCGGAAATCTACTGGCTCAATAAGAACAGCCCGAACTCGCCATTGTCTTCTACAAAACCTCAGTCTGCTTAACCCGAACTGAGGTTAAGATAAGTCATAGCTGGATTAGTTAACCTCCCCCAAACCAGCGCAGGAAAAGGTCAGGCGATCGCCACAACCCATAACCCAGCAGACCAAACATCGTTGTAATCAGCCCGGTCGCTACGTAACCCAGAACCATGATCACACCATCCGCTTCCAGCATCGCCACCACAAAGATCAGAATGCCGACGGTGGGTATGGGATTGGTCATAGGTATTGGGCACATCAGCAAAAGGGTCAACCAACTGATGCAAGCCCCATTGATGTGCCACGCTGGAGCGCTATGGGCCAACTGGCTAAAACGAGGCCGCACAAACCGTTCGCTTAGGCGAGTCACCCGCCTGAGGTTGCTCAGCACCTGCCGCGCCAGTAGTGAGGGAAACTGAAACTGAGCCATGCGGCGGGGCAGCCAAGGTGATTTTCGCCCCACCGCCATTTGTATCGACAGCAGCAGGCAGGCTGACCCCAAAATGGTCGTGAACCCCGGCGGCATAGGGAAGAGAAACGGTAGCACCAGTAAGCCAATCACTAAGCAAAAGCTCCGCTCGGCGGTGTCACTGAGCACGTGGGCTAGGGTCAGCGGCTGGTCGGCCAGCCTTTCTAGCAGGGATTGGATATCTTGGGAAAACCGAGACGGGGGCGCATTAGAGTCCATACACTGCAATGATTAGAGGGGGAGTGATCAGGGCCATGAGGATGTTTAGAGGCGTACCAACCCGCAGAAAATCGACAAATCGGTAGCCGCCGGGGCCATAGACCATGGTATTGGTCTGGTAGCCAATGGGCGTCATAAAGCTATTCGATGCCGCAAACATCACGGTGAACATAAATGCATAGGGATTGAAGATGAGCGACTCGGCCACCTTAGCAGCGATGGGCAGGAGCAAGACCACGCAGGCATTGTTGGATAAAATTTCGGTCACTAGAGAAGTCAGCACAAAAAAGAGCGTCAGCAGGGCATAGCCAGACCAGGCACTGCCTAGGTTGACGAGCTGATCC
>DATNRH010000736.1 GCA_036703605.1 Candidatus Obscuribacterales bacterium
ATCGAGCTTTGCCAGTCAGTTTGAACGACTGCAGGCCGATGTTCTGGCCCAAAAAGAGACGGCGCTACAACGTATGGAGCAAATGACAACAGAGGTCACATCCCAGTTCACCCGCCTGGATGCCGATCTGCAAAGCCAAAAAGATACGATTATCAAGCAACTAGACCGCCTAGCAACAGAATCCTCAAGCTTGCTGGGCGATCTGCGTGCCGCTACAGATACTCGCCGAGGGCAAGCCTTCAATGCCCTGGATGGTCTCGTAGCCGAGTTGCGATCGCATATGGATGACCTCAAGGCCGATAGCCAAGCCCAGCGCAATAGTCTACGGCAAACAATTGAGCAATTAGAAGCGCGGTTCACAGCCAAGCTAGCAGACCTAGAATCCGGCGTGGAAACTGAGAAAGCCGAGGCTCTCCGCTCTGTGCAGGCGATCGCTCACGATCTTTCGGCCCAGCTCCAGTCCCTGAATAGCCAAGCCCAGACCCAAAAAGATCAGATTCTCCGCGATCTGTCCACCGTCTCCCCCGAAACCATCGTCAAAGACTTTGCCCAACAAATTGATCAGCAACTGACCGATCTCACCAACCAACTGGCGATCCTGCGCTCCAACCAACCGCAGCTTTTCCTCCGTCCCGATGATTATCTTACCCAGGGGCAGGCGTTGATGGCAGAGGGACGCTATCGAGAAGCGATCGCCCAGTTTGAGCAAGCCCTCGACCTTCAGCCCCAAAATCCAACTATCTGGTATCAGCGAGGTATAGCCTTCCAGGAACTCAGCCGATTTGACGACGCGATCGCCTGTTTTGACAAAGCTATTAACCTCGATTCCGGCAACGGAGCGCTCTGGTATCAGCGAGGTTTGGTACTCAAAGACATGCGTCGCTTTGAAGGAGCCCTGGCCGCCTTCAACCAAGCCCTAGAACTCCAGCCCACCGATCATAAAGCCTGGCTGAATCGCGGCATTACCCTGATGCGCCTCAAGCAACTCGACGACGCGATCGCCTCCTTTGATAAAGCCTTAGACATCAAACCCGACTACCACGAAGCCTGGGTGAATCGCGGTGTTGCCCTCGGTAGCCTGCAGCGCCATGAGGATGCCTTCGATGCCTTCGACCGAGCTGTGCAGTGCCGTCCGGATGATGCGGTCGCTTGGCTGAATCGCGGCATGGCCTTGGAAATGCTGCAGCGCTATGAGGATGCGATCGCCAGCTTTGATCGCGCCCTAGACCATAATCCCAAGTCGGCTAAGGCTTTAGATAAGCGCGGTGCTGCCCTCCTGCAACTGCAGCGCTATGGAGAAGCGATCGCCAGCTTTGAGCAAGCCCTAGCCCTGAAGCCTGACCATGCCAGCGCCCACTACAACAAAGCAGCGGGCCACGCTTTGCAGGGTGAGGTAGAAGCAGCGATCGCTTCCCTGCAATCAGCCATTGCGATCGCCCCAGCCTATCGCGATGACGTCGCGGCAGATCCTAATTTCGCCAATCTCCAAGGCCGGGAGCAATTTCAGACCCTGCTGTCCTGATCGACGGCTTTGAGCCCAGCCCATAGCTCCCTGAAGATGCGGGTGATCTCCCAGGTCACGATTCAGGTCAAGACCTAGTTGCCCGAAGGTTATTGGGATCTTGATCTTGGAAAAAGGTATAGCGGTTCTTGCCTTCTTCCTTGGCCTGATACATGGCAGCATCGGCTTTGATCAAAAGATCATCAGGCGTTTCGCTATCTGTAGGATAAATGCCAATACCTAAGCTGGTTGTGACCTGGAGCGGAATCCCTTCCAGCGCAAAGGGTTGGGCAAGGTTTTTAATAATTTTTTCGGCTACCGTTTCAATGCTGTCGCGCCCTGGAATAGCCGGCAGCAGCACCACAAATTCATCCCCGCCCAATCGCGCCACCGTGTCGCTACCGCGTAGGCAACGCGTGAGACGACTGGCCACGGCTTTCAGCAGTAGATCACCCAAGCGGTGACCGTGGGTATCATTGATCGTCTTAAAGCCATCTAGATCGAGAAACAGCACCGCCGTGAGCCGTTCGTTGATGCGGGCAATCTCCAGCGCCTCGATCAACCGCTCTTCCAAGAGCTTACGATTGGGCAAACCGGTGAGGGTATCGTGGTAGGCCATGCGGCGCAGGCTATCCCCCGCTTGGCGCAGTTCTGCGTTGGATTGCACCAGTTCTGCAGCGGTGCGGCGCAGTTCTTCCTCAATCCGTTTGCGCTGGGTAACGTCATGGATTACTCCAACGAGAAAGACATTGCCTGCTAAATCCCGATGGAGCGATCGCTTGGTGGCAATATAGTAGGTCTGCCCATGAACATTGGTGAACTCTTCTTCCGTTTCATTACCAAGGCCCGTCGCTAGGGTTTGCTCATCCTGCTGACGGAAGAGATCCGCCTGCTCTTGGGATAAAATATCTTGCTCTGATTTCTCTAGGAGGGTCTCCACAGGCTGTCCAACAAAACTTGCATAGGCTTCATTCAGCACAATCCAGCGGTGGCGATTGTCTTTCACAAAGATCGGGTCGGGAATCGTGTTGATAATCGAGTTCAAAAATTCCTTCGATTTTTGCAGCTCTTCCTCTAGGTGAGCAAAGTAACTGATAATTACCACCGACGAGCCCACCAAAGTGAGCAACGACGGCACCCAGGGCAACCACCAACCATAGATCAACGCTAGGTAGCAAATGCCTGTTAACCCAACCACGCCCGTCGCGATGACGATCAGCGACCGAGTGGGCGATCGCAACATCCAAGCAATGGTGCTGCCGACTAAGGCCCAGCCCAAAATCCACAGCCACTCCAGCGGCTCCGCCCAACTGGTTATCAGCGGTCGTTGGTTCAGAGAAGCACTCAAAATTTGGCTAATGAAATTGGCTTGCAGTTCCACGCCAGACATCCGCACAGCGCTACTGCCGTCTGTACTGTGAGGCGTGAGCACAAAATCTTGCAGGCTATTGGCCGTAGAACCAATTAATACTAAGCGATCGCGAAACTGCTCTGGATCAGCCTGTCCTTCCAAAACGTCCATCAGGGGTACCTGCTGAAATCCATCGGCGGGGCCCCGAAAGTTGGACATAATTTGATAGCCTCGGGTATCAACCCGCACATAGCCACCATCATTGGGCTGCAAGGCTTGAAATTCCGCATCTCCCAACTGCAGGTATCCTGAGGACGACGTACTGGGCCCAATCTCCTCGGTCTCTAGATACCGTTGCGCTAAAAGCAGGGAAAAGCTGGTGACAAAACGCCGGTTACCATCCGGGTCATCCATCCACCAATACAGGAGCGATCGCCGCACCCGCCCATCACCATCCGTGAGAATGTTGTTAAACCCTATCTGATCAGCTTCTAGGAGAATCGTGGGTGCACGCACACCCGTGCTATAGGCATCCGGTAATTTTTCAATACCGATCAGGTTGGGGGTAGTTTCAAACACCTCCACTAAGCGATCATGCCCCGGCTCGACGGGCAGGTCTCGATAGATATCTAGCCCAATTACCCGAGGCTCATAGGTCGACAAGCGTTCAATCAACTCCGCCATCGTGCCATCGGTGATCGGCCAACTGCCTAGGGCATTAATATCGCTATCATCCACCGTGACAATCACAATCCGATCATCTTGGGGTTCAGGAGGACGCAGGCGAAACAGTTGGTCGTAGGCAGAGAGTTCCGCCATCCGCAGCAGGCCGAGCATACGCACGAGAACAACGACCCCCGTGGTGCCAAACGCCGTCAACCAGACGCGACGATTGCCCCAGAGGCCACGTTTTAGCCGCTGAGCCTTGGTGGCCCAGCCTTTAATACTCATTCGAGACTGTGGCGATGACAGAATCCTACCCTCCTGTGGCAGACAATAGACAGGCCATTGGAGCGATCGCGCCCGTCTAGTCTAAGCATAGTTTGACGTACGGTTGCTATCTCTCAACATACCCAGTTTTAGCGATAAATAACGACAGACCAGTGATCCGTAATTTCACGGTTCTTACAAGCTCTCCGGATGTTGTGGAAGCCTAGGGTCATACGCGTCTCAACGGGCTGCTAATAGTCTGCAAGGGGCTGAGGTATGGACGCTCTAGGCCTGTGATAAGTTGCCTCCTGGGAGAAGCGATCGCCCTTTGTGAACAGTCAGAACCACCAGGATAGTGATATATATGTGAACTCAAGCAGGTGCGTTTCCGAGACCTGCTTTTTGAGTGACTGTGTTGAAGTGACTGTGTTTGGATGACTGTAGGAGTGAAGGCATGGCCGACCACGTTTTGAAGGCAACTTGTGACACGGTTCACCTGGGTGGATTTTCGTCAGAGTTGCCCGCCGCTCTGACCGTTGAGTCGGGCGATCGCATTCATGTTGAAACGCTAACGGGATTTGACGTTTGTCCCCAAGCGCCCCCCGCCTTTCTCACCCCCGAACTCCTAGACATTTACCATCGCCTGCCCGAGTCCCGTAAGGTGGGCCCCGGGCCCCATTTGCTGACGGGGCCAATCCATGTGCGGGGAGCGGAGCCGGGAGATGTGTTGGAGGTGCGGCTGGAGGCGATCGCTCCCCGAGTTCCCATGGGGTTTAACGTCATCCGGCCCGGCTGGGGAGCCTTGCCCAAACGGTTTGACCAACCAGCTCTGCGCTTCATTCCCCTGGATTTAGAGAACAACGTAGCGGAATTTTTGCCGACTATCCGTATTCCCCTCACCCCCTTCTTCGGGATCTTAGGCGTCGCCACAGATGACGTAACCCGAAACTCCGTCCCGCCGGGCATCTACGGCGGCAATATTGACAACCGCCACCTGCAGGCCGGCTCCAGTCTCTTTCTGCCAGTCTTTTTGCCCGAAGCCCGTCTATCGATTGGCGATGGTCACTCCGCCCAAGGCGATGGGGAAGTAAACGTGACGGCGATCGAAACCTCCATGAACGGCACCATCACGGTGATCCTCCATAAACACATGCCCCTGGATGCGCCCCTCGGAGAAACCCCCACCCATTGGATTACCATGGGCTTCGCCGAAACCCTCGATGCAGCCTTTGAGCAAGCCCTACAGCGGATGATTGCTCTGTTAGAACAGCGCTGGAGTCTGGCGGCAGAAGATGCCTATGTTCTATGCAGTCTCGCTGCCCATTTCCATATCACCCAAGTTGTGAACTACCCCCACAAAGGCGTTCACGGACTCTTGCCCAAATCTATCTTGCCCCAGGAACAGCTATGACCTCAATGGATCTTTTCGGACTAGCGGCCGGTGGGCTGCTGTCGGGTATTTTGGCCGGGTTCCTAGGCATTGGCGGCGGCACTATTTTAGTGCCCATTCTCGTCGCGTTGGGATACATCCCGGTGCAGGCGGTGGCCACTAGCAGTTGGGCGATCGTGATTACGTCCCTGTCTGGCAGTTGGCAAAACTGGCGCATGGGGTATCTGGATCTATCACGGGTCATGTTTTTGGGGATCCCAGCTCTGATCACCGCGCAATTAGGGGTGCTGGTGGCAGGGGCGCTGCCGGGGAGAATTTTGCTGATTGCCTTTGGCATTTTCCTCATGATCAATGTCTTTTTGGTGGAGGTTCGCAAACAAATTGTTTTACGAGCGAAGCGCCTAGAAGGACTGGAAGAGAGCGATCGCCCCCTACCGGAAACAGAGAAAGCCACCTGGTCGCCCGTCACCTCCCGAATTGTCACCGGCGGTCTGGCCGGGTTCATGGCCGGCATTTTTGGCATCGGCGGCGGCGTGATTATGGTGCCACTGCAAATTCTGTTGCTCAAAGAGCCGATTAAACTGGCTATTCAAACCAGTTTGGGCGTGATTGTGATGACAGCCCTATCGTCCACCGCCGGTCACGCCGTTCAGGGCAATGTTCTATGGCTGCCAGGCTTGATTTTGGGACTAGGCGGTCTGCTGGGCGTTCAAGTCAGCACCCGCGTCTTGCCTAAACTCCCCGAGCAGGTGGTGAGTCTGCTGTTTCGTTCCATGCTGTTTGTGCTGGCCCTCTATATTTTCTGGCAAGCCGCCAACCCTCAAACCTAGGGGGCGATCGCCCTTCCCGGTTCACCCCGATCGGATCGAAGCCTGGGACATGGGTTGAACTAGGCTCTGCCTGGAGGGATCAGTCTCCACCCAAATAGTGTTCTGGATCTGAACGTAGCTACAGCTAGAGTGCAGGCAGACTGCCAGACTAAAGTTCCACGATCACCGGTGCATGGTCGCTAGGTTTTTCTAGCTTGCGGGGCTCCACGTCAATCACGCAGCTTTTGACCCGCTTCAGCAAACTGGGGGATAGATAATGGTGATCGATGCGCCACCCGCGATTGCGGCGGAAGGCGGCGGTGCGGTAGTCCCACCAGCTAAAGTGACCACCTTCATCGGTGAGGTAACGAAAGGCATCGCTGAGACCTAGGTCTAGCACAGATTGCAGAGCAGCTCGCTCCACGTCTGACGACATAATGTGGGTTTCGCGCTTGCTGGGGTCGTGGATATCTTTGTCTTCTAGAGCAATATTGAAATCACCGCAAACGCTGAGGGCATCAGGATTCTGCTCTGCTAAATAGGCACTGAGGTAATCCCGCAAGACGGCTAACCAGCGCAGCTTATAGTCATACTTATCGCTCCCGATCGCTGATCCGTTGGGCACATAGAGATTGACAATGCGGATGCCCTCAGCCACACCGCTGATCACCCGTTTTTGCTCATCCATCTCCGTCACGCTGTCTCCCAGCACCGCCGCAAAGCCAATCTGCACATCCTCCAAGGGCGATCGGCTAAGCATGGCTACGCCGTTATAGGACTTTTGCCCTGAAATATAGAGGTGATAGCCTAGATCTTCCAAGGGCGATCGCGGAAAGTCTGGATCCACCACCTTGGTTTCCTGGAGACACAGCACATCAACGGGATTGGCCTGCAGCCATTGGGTAACGTGGTCGAGGCGAGAGCGAATGGAGTTAACGTTCCAAGTGGCAATTTTCATCAGAGTTTCAGCGTTGACAATAAACCCGTGCGCCTTCCATTAGAGCAGGAAGCGAGGGGGCGCG
>DATNRH010000737.1 GCA_036703605.1 Candidatus Obscuribacterales bacterium
TTGCGGAACTGTTGGGGCGATCGCTCTTGGGGCGGCGCTATGGAGCAGATTACTACTGGCCCTGGCACGTCTGTCGTTACTACAGGCTGGGCATTCAGCAGGGGCTGAGGGTACGCAAGAAAATTGATGCTTATCTGGATCCAGAGCTGATGATGGATCGCAGCCTGAGCTCTCTGCGGCAGGAGTACGGCATTCGCAATGCTGGAGCCTGGGACTAAGCAGCGCCATCCTACCCGTCGGGACAAAATCTCGGTACAATGCTGAGACTGAAAATTTTGCCGCCCATGCGGTGAACTGCCCCAAGGAAAGGGTCTATGCCGAATGCAGATGTGATTGGCCTGGGAAAATCAGGACTGGCGGCGGCGCGCTTGCTGGCTCGCCAAGGCTGGACGGTGACGCTCAGCGATGCGAAAACCTCGGATGTACTAGAACAAATGCGATCGCTCCTCGCGGCAGAGGGGATCACGGTGCGCCTCAATCACCGTTTGGATCCGAGTCAATCCCAGAGCGATCGCATTGTCGTGAGTCCCGGTGTTCCTTGGGATCTGCCGGTGCTCCAGCAGGCCAGGGATATGGGGATTGAAACCATGGGGGAGATGGAGCTAGCTTGGCGATCGCTCTCCGAACGTCCTTGGGTGGGCATCACGGGCACCAATGGTAAAACTACCACCACGGCGCTGGTCGCGGCGATTTTTCAAGCGGCGGGGTTCCATGCTCCAGCCTGCGGCAACATTGGCTATGCGGCCTGTGAGCTTGCTTTGGGGGAGAAACCGCCGGACTGGGTGATTGCGGAGGTGAGCAGCTATCAGATCGAATCTTCCCAAACCCTCGCGCCCCGCATCGGCGTATGGACAACCTTCACCCCCGATCACCTCAGCCGCCACCATACGTTGGCCAACTACGACGCCATTAAAGCCAAGCTGCTGCACCAGTCCCACCACCAGGTGCTCAACGGAGATGATCCTTATCTGCAGCGCACCGGGGGCGATCGCTTTCCGTCGGCTTGTTGGACGAGTGTGCAGGGCAAGGCGCACCTAGTGGCCCATCCCGAACGGGGGGTATACCTAGACGACGGCTGGGTGATGGCTGGGGGGCAGCCCATCGTCCAGGCTAGGGATCTGCGCATGGTGGGATCCCATAATCTGCAGAATTTGCTGATGGCGGTGGCGGTGGCCTGGCTGGCGGAGATTGACCGGGAAGCGATCGCCCATGCCATCCAAACCTTTCCCGGCGTACCCCATCGCTTGGAGCATATTGCGACCTGGCAGGGCATTGACTTTATCAATGACAGCAAAGCCACCAACTATGACGCAGCGGAGGTGGGTTTAGCGGCGGTACCAGCTCCGGTGGTGTTGATTGCCGGTGGGGAGGCTAAGGCGGGGGAGGATGGTGCTTGGCTCCAGCGTATTCAGGACAAAGCCAGTGCGGTGTTGCTGATTGGTGATGCGGCTCCAGCCTTTGCCGATCGCCTGAAGCAGGTGGGCTATGGTGCCTATGAGGTGGTGGAGACGATGGAGGCAGCGATCGCCCGTGCCAAGATCCTCGCTCCCCAAGGTGCGGCAAAAACCGTGCTGCTCTCCCCCGCCTGCGCCAGTTTTGACCAATATCCTAACTTTGAAGCCCGAGGCGATCACTTCCGCCAGCTCTGCCAGACCCACCTGTAGGCAAGCACCCAGGTTTCCGACCGGTTCGAACTACCAGGCTGGAACAATCGGGTGTGAACGATTGGAGATCTGATGGATCGGATTCATCCCGTAGTTCGGCTTTCCCTCCACCCTAGCTATTAGCACTCGCGACTCTAGAGTGCTAAATTCTACAGTGGAGAGCTACGAAAGAAATCACGTATGGTTAAGCTGGTTAAATTTAATGAAGCATCTCGTCAAGCCCTGGAACGAGGCGTAAATGCCTTGGCTGACGCAGTGCGGATTACCCTAGGGCCCAAGGGTCGCAATGTTGTATTAGAAAAGCAGTACGGCGCACCCCAGATTGTCAATGATGGGATTACCATCGCGAAGGAAATTGAACTGGAGGACCCCTACGAAAATACCGGCGCTCGGCTGATTCGTGAGGTGGCCTCTAAAACCAAAGACTTGGCAGGAGACGGCACCACGACGGCGACGGTTCTAGCCCAAGCGATGATTCGAGAAGGTCTGCGTAATGTGGCAGCGGGCAGCAATCCTGTCAGCCTGCGCCGGGGTATTGAGAAAACGGTCAACCACCTAGTGGCAGAAATTAGCAAAATCGCTAAACCCGTGGAAGGGAATGCGATCGCTCAAGTGGCTACAGTGTCGTCGGGAAGCGATGAAGAAATTGGTCGCATGATCGCTGACGCCATGGATAAAGTGGGTCGCGATGGTGTAATTACCGTCGAAGAATCGAAATCTCTGGCCACGGAGATGGAAGTGGTGGAAGGGATGCAAATCGATCGCGGTTATATCTCCCCCTACTTCGTCACTGACCAAGAGCGGATGATCTGCGACATGGAAAATGTCCGCATCTTGATCACCGATAAGAAGATCAGCTCGATCCAAGACCTCGTCCCCATCCTGGAACGCATTGCCCGCGAAGGCAATCCTTTCTTGATCATTGCGGAAGATGTGGATGGAGAAGCGCTGGCGACCTTGGTGGTCAACCGTCTACGCGGTGTGCTCAACGGTGCCGCCATCAAAGCACCCGGCTTTGGCGAACGCCGGAAGGCCATGCTCCAAGATATCGCTATCCTCACCGGCGGTCAGATGATCTCCGAGGAGATTGGTCTGAGCCTTGATATGGCATCGATGGAAATGCTGGGCGTGGCCCGCAAGGTGACCATCACCAAGGACACCACCACCATCGTGTCCGATGCAGGTAATGCCTCGGATATTGAAAAGCGGGTGGGCCAACTGCGCAAGGAAATGGAGTTGACCGACTCCGACTATGACAAGGAAAAGCTACAGGAACGTTTGGCGAAGCTCGCTGGCGGTGTAGCTGTGATCAAGGTGGGTGCGGCGACTGAAACCGAACTCAAGGATCGGAAGCTGCGCATTGAAGATGCGTTGAATGCGACCAAGGCTGCAGTAGAAGAAGGCATTGTTCCCGGTGGCGGCATTGTCTTGATTCACCTAGCTCAGCAACTTGGTTCCTTCAAGGCAACCCTCTCGGAGGAAGAGCAGCTCGGTGCAGATATCGTTTGCCGTGCCCTAGAAGCTCCCCTGCGTCAGATTGCCGACAATGCAGGTGTAGAAGGCTCGGTGGTGGTTGAAAAGGCCAAGGAAACCGAGTTCAACGTGGGCTACAACGCCCTCACCGGTGTGTTTGAAGACCTCATCCAGGCAGGGATTGTGGATCCGGCGAAGGTGGTGCGCTCTGCTCTGCAGGATGCGGCTTCTATCGCGGGTATGGTGATCACCACGGAAGTGTTGATTGTTGAAAAACCTGAACCGGCTGCAGCAGCTCCCGATGGCGGCATGGGCGGCATGGGTGGCATGGGCGGCATGGGTGGTATGGGTATGGGCGGCATGGGCGGCATGGGCATGATGTAGTCCATCGCGGTCGAGTGACCCAGCAAGCGGAGGTGCGATCGCATCTCCGCTTTGCGGTATCTACAATCTGACAAGGCTTGACTACAATGGAAGTAGAGCTCGATCAAAATGGCTAAGCCCTCCCTAGGGGTATTCCATTGCCCTGACTCCTCTGTCCATGCTATTGAAATTTCTCTAGGTCTATGACATCTCAAATACTAGTTGAAAAAACAAAATTAGAAACGCCACCTTTGACCTTGCACTATCTGGGCGATCGCGTTCTGCGGCAGCCAGCCAAGCGGATTGCTAAGGTGGATGACGCTGTACGGCAACTGATCAAAGACATGTTGCAGACCATGTACAGCGAAGATGGCATTGGTCTAGCGGCTCCTCAAGTGGGTGTGCATAAGCAGTTGATTGTGGTGGATTGCGATCCAGAAAATCCGGCGTCGCCTCCCCTAGTGCTCATCAACCCCGTTATTAAGTCTTCATCTCCTGAAACCTGTTCCTACGAGGAAGGCTGTCTGAGTATTCCCGGTGTGTACCTAGGGGTGACGCGCCCGGAGGCGATCGAGGTGTCCTATAAAGATGAGAATGGTCGTCCTCAGCGGTTAAAAGCCAAAGGGCTGCTGTCCCGCGCGATTCAACATGAAATCGATCACCTCAACGGTGTCATGTTTGTAGATCGGGTAGACAACGGTATTGCTTTGACCCAAGCTCTGGATAAGCAGGGTTTCTCGGTTCAAGCGGTTCAAGCGATCTCGGCGTAGTTCCTGATGTTGGGCTAAGACCTGAGTTGTAGTTGGTGATATAAGGACACTATCTGTTGTGACTCCAAAAAGTGGTGCGTTTTTAGCGGTATCCTGTGTGGCGGCGATCGCTGCAGTGGGTTCCGTGTTTGAGTTATCGTCGGGTACTCCCCAACTAGGGGCTGCGCCTACCTCAATCATCCTAGCCCTGAGTATTCCTTTGACCGTCATCATGTTCCTGGCAGCGGTGCGCGACGCCAAGGCAAACCAAAGCTAGGGTACGACCTAGCTTAGGCTCCAATCACGGAGCCGATGACCAACCCTACGACTGCCCCTGCTGGTACGAGCTGCCATGCGGGGGTTTTGAAGCGCAATAGGGCCACCAAGGCAGCGATGGCGATCGCAATGGTGATCCCGGACAGCAGCAGAGTGTCTTGGGTAAAGGCTGTTTGGGCTAAGGGCACCGATGCGGCGGCTACGGCCCCAATCACAGCGCTGGTCACCCCTCGCAGAAAGGCCCGCACCCAGGGACTGCGACGGATGCGAGACAGGATAGGCGAAGCCAGCATAATGAAGGCGAAGGATGGCGTAAAGATAGCGATCGTTGCAATTAAGGCTCCCACAACCCCCGCGACTTTATAGCCCACAAAGGCTGCGGTGATGACGACTGGGCCGGGCGTCAACTGACCGAGGGCAACACCGTTGATAAATTCGGTACGGGTGAGCCAATGGAGTTGATCCACTACCTCGGCTTCTAAGAGCGGAATGATCACGAGGCCGCCGCCAAAGATAAAACTGCCCACCTGGAGGAAAAAGCTGGCTAGCGGTAGGGCATAGTCCTGCAGACGTTCTAATCCCCAGAAACTAGATAGGGCTAAGACTTCCCCTGGAACGCCTACGGTTGCCAGGGTCAACGACATCGTGGGCAAGAGCGGCAGCAGCCAGGCCGGGTTGACGGGAGGGTTGGGGGGAGCGCTCATTCTCGGGCCATAGATCACCAATCCCAAGATGCCAGCGATGATGAACGTCAGCAGCACATTGATGGACAGTGCCAGCATAACCACGATGGTTGCGATCGCGATCGCCCCTCCTATCCAGTCCCGTAGGGTACGTTTGGCCAACTTCCAGCAAAAGCCGACGATGATGGCTACGACAACCGGAGAGATGCCTAAAAACAGATACTCTAGCTGGGGCAAGCTTTGAAACCGAAAGTACATCCAAGACAAAAACACCAGAATTAGAAAGGCTGGGGTGATGAAGCATAGTCCGGCAATCAAGGCACCGAGCTGTCCGGCACGGACATAGCCGATGTAAATGCCCAGTTGGGTAGAAGCTGGCCCCGGCAGCATTTCACAAATCGCTAACCCCTCAGAGAATTGCTCCGTCGTCAACCACTGTCGCTGCACCACCACTTCATCAAGCTGCATGGCGATGTGGGCTTGGGGGCCGCCAAACCCGGCTGCGCCCAGACGCAGAAAGAGTTGAGCCAGGTCTCGGAGGCGATCGCGTTTCGTGTTCATGAGGTTTGTCGATGGGAAGATGGGGAATGCCGAGGTGATCATACCAGGGGTAGTTGTCCATGGCGGATCGTTAGCAATACAGTTGACTAAGAACTGGAATAGATGAAATAGCGCGTTTTCATCTGGGGATGTTGCTGGTGGACTCGCAATCTTTTGTCATCTAAATATCAACACATGATTTTGATTTAGCGTTGCTCTTGATCATGACCCTAAAAGCCAGGATTGCCATGGGATGGGGCGATCGCGCCGATAGTTGATGGAGATCGCAGCGGATCCTGTCTGGAATCATCGTGAACCTTGTTGTAGATCACACTCAAGGCACCCTGAATCCCAGACAATGAAAATAGATTCATGTGGTAGCAATTGTAACGGTTAGCTTACAAATTACGGTTATATACCGAATGCGGATGCTAGCAGCAAGCGCGATCGCCCCATGAAGCTAAGAGATTCAGGACTCTACACCCTCGTAGGAACCATCCAGTTCTCGCATTCTCGCTTCCTTGATTGCCCTCTCCATTCTGAGGCTGTCTCCGAAGCTCCCAGGTTGATAGGTTTAGGCTCTGAGGAGGATCCACCATGCATTCATCCACCCGTTCCATGCAAGTACCCGTTCCATTCCGCCGCATTCAAACTGCTCTACTGACAGCCGCTGTTAGTATCGGGCTTGGAAGTGTGCTGATAGGTCTTGCATCAAGTTCAAGCCATGCATCCGACCTGGTTCCATCCCAAGCCTTGGCGCAGGCGGGTGAGACGATTGTAGATGATGGCATTTATTTGTATGGACAGTCTGCAGAACCAGAGCAAGTAGGAGCTGCCTACATGGTCTTTGAGTCGCGCAGCGATCGCGTGGTGGGTGCTTTTTACATGCCCCATTCGTCCTTTGACTGTTTTTATGGCAGCGTAGAACCGGATCAGCTTGCCTTGATGGTTGTGGATAGCTACGAGCAAGATGCAGCCTATCCCTTTGATGTGGCGTTACAGGGTAACAGCGATGTTGCCAGCAGTGTCGGTGGGGCGATCGCTCCCATCACCCTAGAAGGCTTTCAACCGATCGCCACCCTCAGCGAGAATGACTATCGTATCTTAGAGGTCTGCCAATCCCAATATGGGGATCAAATTTAAGCTGGCTAGAACTGGAGCTTGGAGACTACAAGATACAAGAGCTTGTTGTCGAAAACAAGGCGGGGCATAAGTTATGTCCCGCCTTGCCCATAGCAGGGTGCTACATAGGAGTATGACTCCGCAAAATTTTGTATGGAGTTTCAGGGCTTCTAGCTAGAGATTCATAGCCTGATTCAGCACTCAACAGACTCCAGGGTTTTGACCTGCTCCATGATTGCATTGGCGTCACCGCCATAGCAGATTAGTGCTTTAGACGTAATTGCTCAACTGGGTTGACGTGAGTCGTTTTTCCCGAGAGGATGGTAAGCTTTTGCCATGAAAGACCTGCCGCCCCTGGACATGCTGAGTGATGAGGAAAAGAATGCCCTCATCACGTTGTTGTGGGAAGAACAGCAACGCTTGCGGGCCGAGGTCGAGAAACTTCAGCAGAAACGAGTCAAGAAGACCTCTAGCAATTCAGGACTGCCCCCGTCAAAAGGGTTCAAGCCGAATCAACTCAGTCAAGCTCAAAGGTCGCTAGGGCGAGAAGGCAGCATAGGACGAGCAGGAGGGGGACGGGAACTGAGTGCTCAGCCCGACCAGGTCGTGGTTGCCCAGGCGAAGCAGTGCCCGCAGTGTGGGGAAAAGGTATCGCTATCGAGTCAGCAACTGCGCAGTATTTACGAGCGTATTGAGTTGCCGCTAGTTAAACCGCATGTGACACGGGTAGAGCGGTACGGTGGACAGTGTCCCTGTTGCCAGCAGCGCTATGAAGCACCGGTACCGGTTGGCTTAGAGCCAGGTTCTCCTTTTGGCACCAGCATTGCGGGTGTGGTGAGCTATCTGCGCTATAGCCATGCGATAGGCTATGAGCGCTTAAGCCGAGTAATGGCAGACCTCTATGGGGTAAGGATATCGGAGGGAGCGATTGCGAACGTGCTGCAGCGGGTGCATCAGCAGTTAGCGGCTCCTGTAGGGCAGATCGTGGAGCGTCTACGCAGCGCTCGTTTGGTGTGCAGCGATGAAACCAGTGCGCGGGTGGATGGAACAACGCAGTGGGAGTGGGTGTTCCAGAACGACCAGGTGTGCCTGCACGTGATTCGCCCCAGTCGCGGCAAGGCAGTGATTGAAGCGGTGATGGGCGACCATCGTCCCCAGGTGTGGGTGTCGGACTTGTTCAGTGCTCAGAAGGCGAATCCGGCTGAGCAATGGCAAGTATGTTTAGCGCATCAACTGCGCGATTGTCAGTATGCCATCGATGCTGGCGACCAGCTTTTTGCCCCGCGCATGAAACGCTTGTTTCTCAAAGCGATTGCCCTGCAACGACGACGACACCGCTTAGCTCCCTCAACGGTCGAGCAATACAAGTCTCGATTGCGGGGGACGTTGCGAGAGGTTTTGAATCTGGAGCCGACTCAACCCGATGCTCAACGATTACTCAAACGGTATCGTTCGATTCGTCCTCATCTGTGGCTGTTTCTGGATGATGAGACGGTACCGCCGACGAACAATTCCAGTGAACAGGCGTTGCGCTGGAGTGTCGTCTTTCGCAAGGTCACCCACGGCTTTCGCTCCCATTGGGGAGCGGAGTTATTTGCTCAGATGCGCTCTTTGATCAATACGGCCAAGCGTCAGGGCATGTCTGCCTTGGATGCCATTTTGCGTG
>DATNRH010000738.1 GCA_036703605.1 Candidatus Obscuribacterales bacterium
GTTTGCTAGTATGCCGGAGCACTTGGCCCAGCAGCGAATGCAGTATGTGCAGCAAGCGTTGCAAACTGGTGTTTCGCAACACTATAGCCATGACATTCTCGTAGAGGGGGATCTGCGCCATGAGGATGTTCAGATCATCCCAATTAATACAGATGAAGTGCTGGTGATGGTGCGAGATATTACGCTCCAAACCCAAGCTACCCAAGCTCTACAGCAGCAGAAGGAATTTCTCAATCAGATCATTGATTCTCTAGATTGCCTCGTGTTTGTCAAAAATGCCGATGGCCGATTTTTGGCAGCCAACCGGGCTGTTGCCGAAGTCTGTGGCGTACCTGTGGAAGATTTGATCGGCAAATTGGAGACCGAAGTCCGTCTCTACAATCCCGTGAAGTTTGAGCAGGTGCTCGATGTTAATCGTCAGGTCATGCGCACCGAGCGCCCCTACCAAATTCCCCACGAGTTGATTACCCATCACGATGGCTCTGAGCATTGGTATCAAACGACCTTGCGCCCCTTCTACAGTCCAGAGGGCTATGTCCAGGGCATTATCGGCGTCTGTGTTGACATTTCCAGCCGCCGACATCTGGAATTTGCCCTGCAGCAGCAGATGAACCAGGCCATTCTGGCTAGCCAGATTACCGATGCCATTCGCCATAGCCTAGATCCGGAGGTGATGTTTCAAACCGCTGCTGATCTATTAGGACGCACCTTTGATGCCAGTCGCTGTTTGATGCTGCAATACGATACAAATCCTTCGCGACTAATCTACGCAGCAGAATACTGTGATGCAGGCTGTGAGCCGATGACGGGCACGGAGGTTCCCATCGACAACAACCCCCATGCCTGCCATGTGATGTTGATGGATCAGGCGATCGCTTCCCCGAATGTTTATACCGAGCCGCTGCTGCGGGAGCAGGCACCCCTCTGCCGTCAGATGGGAATTCGCTCAATGCTGGTGGTGCGCACGTCCTACCAAGATAGTCCCAACGGGGCGATCGCTCTCCATCAATGCGATCGCTATCGGTATTGGACAGCCACAGATATTGAATTACTGGAAACCGTCGCAGCCCAGATGGGGGTGGCGATCGCCCATGCTAACCTGCTCAAGCAAGAGCGCCAGCAGCAGCAAGAACTCCAGGAGCAAAACGAAGCATTGGAGCAGGCCAAAGCCGCAGCGGAATCAGCGAACCAAGTGAAGAGCAAGTTCCTATCCCACATGACCCATGAGTTGCGCACACCGCTCAACATTATTCTGGGCTATGTGCAGATTATGCAGCGGGATCAAACCATTGAGCAAACCTATCACAGTACGCTACAAACCATTTTTGCCAGCGGTCAACATCTGCTCAGCTTAATCAACGATGTGTTGGACTTCTCTCGGTTGGAAGCCGGTCATGTGAAGATTGAACATCGATCGGTTAACCTCAACGACTTGATGACCATCCTCAACCAGATGTTTCAAGCTCAGGCGGCCAATAAAGGTCTGGAGTTTTACATCGAAGTTGCCCTAGGGGTGCCCTCAGTGGTGATGACCGATGGGAAGAAACTGCGCCAAATTTTAATCAACCTGTTGAGCAATGCCCTGAAATTTACAGACCAGGGCATGGTGGCCCTGCGAGTGTCCTACCAAGCCGCCGTCCATTCTGAGTTTGAGGGTAACTTGTACTTGGAAGTGATGGACACCGGCATCGGCATTGATCCCACGGAGCAAGACACCATCTTCCAGCCCTTTGTGCAGTCGCAATATACGGATAAGTCCATTCGAGGCACGGGCTTGGGCCTGTCGATTATCCAAGAATTTTTACACCTC
>DATNRH010000739.1 GCA_036703605.1 Candidatus Obscuribacterales bacterium
GTTACGCCGCCGCGCTGGTGAACTATCGGATGTTAGCCAACACGGTCTGGTCCACTCAAGAGGTGCTACAGGTGCTAGAGCAATGCCTGCTCAGCCTGCAGCCTGTATAAAGAGTTAGCTGAGCGATCGCAATTTGGGTTCTGTGCTGCGATCGCTCGGCTACTTCCACCCGTCTCACCACAACTTGCCCTTTATCCACACAAGGAATTTTAATCATGGCGCTTACTCAAGGCACCCATCACATCGGTCTGACCGTTCCCGACATCAACGCCACCCGTGATTTTTTCGTGAATGTCTTGGAATTCAAACAAGTTGGTGAAGTGCCCGACTATCCCGCTTATTTTCTGTCGGATGGCACCAGCTTATTGACCCTATGGCAGGCCGTAGAACCGGATCAGGCCATTCCCTTTAACCGCAAAACCAATATCGGCCTGCATCACTTTGCATTCAAAGTAGACGGCGTTGAAACCCTGAAAGCTATCTACGAAAAGCTCAAAGCCGCTGAAGGTGTCGAGATTGAGTTTGCGCCGGAACTGTTAGGCAATGGCCCCACTCAGCACATGATGTTCTCCATTCCCGGCGGCATTCGCATGGAGTTGACCGCTCCCGCCAGGTAGCCATCTGGCTGAAAGCACCTGCATTGGGATGGACTACCCCGTATCGCTATGGGCAGTCCATCCAGCGTGACTCGCTGTGACTCCTGGCAGCTGCAAATCTTGGCATCGTCCTCCCCCTAAATTCCTCTCCCAAATTTGGGAGAGGGACTTCGAGTCACATGCTCCCTTTCTAGTAACCATCTCTTTCAAAATTCAGGAGACCAACATCATGGCAATCCCCGGTTGGCAACGGACAGAATCTCCCTTTCATCGGGGAGAGCGGTCGATTCAGGAGCGTCTGGGCGCTTTAGAGCAGATGGATGATTTTGGGCGACGGATTATCCGCGAATTTTTGCCCGAGCAGCATCGCCAGTTCTACGCCCAGCTTTCTTACTTCCTGGTCGGCACGGTGGATAGTGCCGGGAATCCCTGGGCATCGATCCTGGTAGGTGAACCGGGTTTTATCTCAACGCCAAATGATCGCACTCTGCACATTGCCGCTCAGCCGCTCTATGGCGATCCGCTCGCTGAGACGCTACAGGTCGGCAGTGACATTGGCTTTCTCGGCATCGAACTGCACACCCGCCGCCGCAATCGTGTCAATGGGGTAGTGAGCGCGATCGCGCCCGACGGCTTTGAGGTGCAGGTGAGCCAAACCTTTGGCAACTGCCCCAAATATATCCAGGCGCGCCAGTTCGATCTCGCTGCCTTTGACCCGACTGTGGGCAGGCCCATTCGCACCCTGACCACCTTAGGAGACGCTGAACGTCGGGCGATCGCATCTACCGACACCTTCTTTATCGCCACCGCCTATCTAGATAACGCTGCCGGAGCCGCCAGAGGCGTCGATGTCTCTCACCGGGGCGGCAACCCCGGCTTTGTGCGCATCGACGGCGATACCCTCACCGTGCCTGACTTTGCTGGCAACTGCCATTTCAACACCTTTGGCAACATTGAGGTTAACCCTCAGGCTAGCCTACTGTTCATTGACTTTGAGCGAGGCAATCTGCTTTATCTCACAGGCAAAGCTGAGGTCATTTGGGACGGCGACCCAGAAATTGCCGCCTATGCAGGCGCTGAGCGGCTGTTTAAATTTCATCTCACCCAGGGCATCCGGGTAGACAGTAGCCTGCCCCTAACATGGTCAAAGCCAGAGTACTCTCGTTTTTTAGAGCAGACAGGTTCTTGGTAAGCAGCTTCGCGTCAAACATTCTTACTTGATGGCTTAGTTTCCATGAAAGTAACTCATGAGATCGATGTATTAAGGCTCTGAAGTGCTAGCTAGGCTTGCCTTTGGGGATGACATTATTCGATAAATTTCAGTAACTTGACCTTAACGTTGTCCTGATTCACATATTTCGCTGAGGTCGCTTCCAATCGCTGTAACTGTCCTAATGCTAGTCCGCATGGAAAACCGTATTTTGCTTGCACGCGATTACTACCCTCCTGCAACGCGGCGCGCGATCGCTCCATAAAGTCATACAATTCGTATTCTGCTTCAGATTCTAAATACTGCTTGACTACTAACGAGGGAGAGTAGCAGGTTTCGTGAGTGCCATCGGGCCACTCTATTTCAAATCGTATTTCGGGCACGACGGAACGCTCCAATTTTGAACAGGACATCATGCTTTTGCATTGTATAGCAAAGGTAGGAAGAGTAAAACCAAAACATGAACCGCTCTAACTAACATGTCTGATGCTACGACAGGAAGAGCGCGATCGCCATCAGGTCCCTAGCGATTTCGATAGGTTTAGTACGGTAGTCTTCGAAAAAGCCACCTTTTTCGTACTATCTATCCTGTTCATCAGGCTAGAC
>DATNRH010000740.1 GCA_036703605.1 Candidatus Obscuribacterales bacterium
CCCCTCCTTCACTTGCCGGACGCCCTATGCCTATTGGCGCACTGCCCTGTCTGTCACAGTTGCCCGAGAGACCGCCCGCCAAGTTCGCACCCTCGCCAACAAGGCCCAGAACATTGCCTGAGGCCTTTAGCGCCAACCCTACCTTGTCTTTCGCCTAATTATGGCGCTCACTAAACCACACATTTCACTCAAAAAAAAAAAAAAAAAAAACGCTACACCAACCTTACAACACTGGTGATTTTTTACTCTTTTAAAAGCGTTTAAAGCTCCTGCTGGATAGAGGGATGTCCTATTTGGACCTTCTTTCGGTATATCCCGAATACACAGAACATGTGTTCTGTCTTCGCAGACCGGAACTGCTGGACTCTCTACCAACAAGATACATTGATTTCGTATTGGAGTGTCAACTTTTGAAGTATCTGCAGGGTCCTCCTCCATCGTTCTCACTTCTTCAACACACCATTCTCAACGAAGTACCGAACGTTTACCCCGAAACCCGTTCAGGATCGCGTCTTAACCAAGACCAGATTAGTGAATTTTGGGAGAGCCCATGGATTCGCCCGTGGAGGCGCCTCAACGAGGAGCTCCTTGGACTTGGTATTTTTGGCGCCAAAACCGCAGTGACGAACATTGCCAAGGACGCGCTTGCAAAACTCGAAGCATGGCAGGCGAAAAGATCGATTTTGCTCAAACTGGTATCCACGGATTACCTATGGGACACCGCTTGTGAGGAGGAACACGAGAAAAGGGTGGCACGTCTCATGACCGCTCTCGACCAACCTGACCCCCAAATTTGCGAGGTGCCTCCTGCGGACCTCGACTGTGAATGGTGGGCTGAAGAGTTCAGGCTGATGAATGTGCTGGGTATGCGCAACTGCCTGGGATATGGCTTCGTGCAGACTGCTGAGCACCAGCTTGCTGAGCACCGGTTTCTGGCTCTTCTCACCGGCCAAAGCTACAGGCTGTACACCTCAGACTTCTGGGTCGAAGCTCACGCCATGCCGTCTAAATTGGACGAAACTACCGCTGAAGGCTCGGATAAGCCTGAATTCTCTGATGTCTCGCAGAGACACCACCAAACAATTTCAATTTGCCTGGAGACATCAAGGGAGCTCGGACCAACCGAACCCAACTGCAGTGTGACGCCCACTGCCCACGACCTTATGACGCAACGCCATAATGACGCCACAATGCTCGACTTGAAAAGCAACACCCCTGAAGGCTTGAACAAGCCTGATGACTCTACTGTATCGGAGCTGCACCGCCAAAACAATTTTATTCGCGCTGGATACACCAAGGGAACTCAGGCAGTCCTCGACAACGGGAGTGGAGTAGATCAACGAGAAATGCAAGTCAAACCGGCAACGCACGATGCTACCCCCGATTCGGACACTGGGTGGGACCCGCCCCCCAACACCACTTGGCTCTTGGCCTTTGGTCACGACTGGGACCCGGGATCTCCACCACCCAACACAGGGTGGGACCCGCCGGATGGAGATGCAAGTTCCGATTGTGGAGGATGGGAGCCCCCTGACTCGCTCGACTGTGGATGGGACCCCCCGGGCCGCAACTGTGGATGGGACCCCCCGGGCCTCAACTGTGGATGGGACCCCCCGGGCCTTGACTGTGGATGGGACCCCCTGGGCCTCAACTGTGGATGGGACCCCCCGGGCCTCAACTGTGGATGGGACCCCCCGGGCCTCAACTGGGGATGGGATCCCCCTGGCTTCAATTGTGGATGTGACCCGCCCTTGGTGAGCGGATGCTGCTAATGACCTGACCTTCAAGTGGTTTTCGTCCCGACATTTCCACTTTCTCTAATTCACACTAATATCACACTAAACTACTACTTTTGCCCTTAAAAAAAAATGGCAAAACCCCAGGACTCTCAGGGTGGCGCAACGAGCACCTCCGAGCATTCGCGGCGCAGGCTAATGAGTGGCAGCTCACTCGCTA
>DATNRH010000741.1 GCA_036703605.1 Candidatus Obscuribacterales bacterium
ATCCTGTTTCTGCTGAATGCCGAGGGAGTGGCGTAACTGCTCCACCAAACGGGGCAATTGCCCAGCATCATCCATACCTATGCCACCTCAAGCACTTGAGGCAGCCCTTGAGGACGAGGCTCACCATTGGCCGGATAATAATTCAAATCAGCTTGCATGAGGTGATGGGGATGCCCACAGATATCGATTTCCTCCAACGAGTCCCAATGTAGCCGTTGAAAAAAGCGCACGTTCTGCAACTGCACTGTGGCCAAAAACCGTTCACAGCCCCAGGTGTTGGCCGTCATTACCGCTTTTTCGATCAGACCTTTGCCAATCCGCCAGCCCCGACGATGGGTAGGATGCACGCCTAGCCGACCGCCATACCACAGCCCTGGCTCCGGTTCGTAGATGCGGACAACCCCAATCACCTGTTCCCACGGAGCCAGGTAAGGTTCATACACACTTTGAACGGAGGTGAGCGCCACAATCGGATAGGCGATCGCATCAATATCATCCCAATCGCTACCGCGAAATAGCCGCTGTTCTTGGCAAAAAATTTGGTAGCGCAGGTCGGCATACTCCCGCATTTCGGTGGCGGTTTTGGCAATCTCAAATCGATAGGTAGATCGAGTCATGGTTGGCCATCCCAGAATTTACATCAACAGGTCAACAGCGATCGCCCGAGGGCGGATTCAAGCCCCAATGCATTACGAACCCACGGTCTATGTTTCAAAGGCAGATAAGGCAGAGCAGGCCCCACACTTGGCACAGCCAGCTTCGACATCTTGGGAGGATAGTCCTGCATTTTTGAGCCGTTGCCCAACCTCTTGATAGAGGCGATACATAAACTCACTATCGGGCGGGGCAGTATCCTCTAGCGGGGTACCGGTGATGGGTACAAAGGGGACAATAAAGGGATAAACGCCTAGCTGAATGAGGCGATCGCTGGTGTCCACCAAGGCATTGAGGCTATCCCCCAAACCGGCGAGGAGATAGGTGCTGACCTGTCCCCAACCAAAGACCTGTACCGCGGCGGCAAAGGCTTCGAAATAGGTTTCCAGAGAGACGGTGGCTTTCCCCGGCATAATGCGATCGCGCACCTCGGGGGTGACGGCCTCTAGGTGCATTCCCAGGCTGTTGACGCCGGCTGCCTTCATCCGTTCAAACCAACTGAAATCCGCTGGGGGTTCGCATTGCGCCTGGATGGGAATATCGACCCGTGCTTTGATTGCCCGCGCACATTCCGTTAGATAAGCGGCACCGCGATCGGGAGTATTGGGGGTGCCGGTAGTCATCACCACATGCTTTACCCCATCGAGCCGCACCGCCGCTTCGGTTACTTCAGCCAATTGATCCGGTGTTTTGCGGGCAATGGTGCGATCGGCGGATAAGGATTGCCCGATCGCACAAAACTGGCAGGCGGTAGCGCGGTCGTTGTAGCGCATACAGGTCTGGAGTACCGTTGTCGCCAGTACGTCGTGGCTATGGAGCAGGGCGATTTTCCAGTAGGGGATGCCGTCGGCTGTCTGGAGTCCGTAGAATTTCGGCTGCTTG
>DATNRH010000742.1 GCA_036703605.1 Candidatus Obscuribacterales bacterium
AGGACCCCATTGAACTCCAAGCCAACGATCGGGTTATGGCCGTTGCTGTGGTCCCCGCCAATGGCCCAATGTGGGTAGGAACTCGCGCCGGCTCAATTGAGATCTTCGATTTGCACAGCGGCCAACACCTCACAAGCGTTACGGGAGCCCACCAAGGCCGAATCTATTCGCTAATCCGAGCTGGCACGCTCATGTGGTCTTCGGGCGACGATGGCGTCTCCATTATCGACACCGAAGGCTTCTTTCTCGCTGCCAAATTCGAAATTGGCATTGTAACCGAACTCCAAGAGCTGAGTGGAGGCCTTGTAGGAATTGCTCCAGCAGCCTCCAACACCAATATTCACCTCTGGGGCGGTGATGGTTCCCATCAAGGCTCTAGCGCCGTCCAAGGCACCTGGAACTCTGTCGCCACCAATGGCAAGGATCTCTGGCTGGGCGGAGTAGGCCGCATTTGCACTTTCAGCCTTCCAAAACTTGGTAAGATATAGTCTCTCTCGCTCTCTCTATCTCTCTCTCTGACTTCTTCAAGATACTCCCAAGTACTTCAATGCTCACCGTGACCGAGCTACGGTAAGCTGTCTCGTTTTCGAGGAGGTCAATGCCTGGTCTGGCGGCTCGGATGGTGTCATCTGTTGCTGGCACATGCAGGTAACCCCTTCTTTGAACCACCTTACCCTCAGTCCCGTGATTTGCTTCTTCGAGTTGAATCCGAGGACGGACTTCACACCAACTGCATTGTCGGCGAATATGTCTTGTTTGGTGGCTTTAATTACATTCATGCCTTCCGCAGAGGGGAAATGAAGGAGCTTCCCCCCATTGCCATTGATCGTGGTAACATCTGGGTCATCCGGGCCCTCGACAACAAGGGTAAGTTCTACTCCCTGACCATAGCTGTGGTTGGCTCCGCTGATGGCTCGGTGTCGATCTGGAGCCTCCTGGCTGACGATGACGTGACATTCTAACTACACTTAAACAGAAACCCTACTTGTAATCAAGCGGAGGAGAGCTCACCTGGACCTGGGGCTGGGTAGCTCCAGATCCAACAACTGTCAAGGACTTCTCGTTGCTGAGGCTTGGGTCATTGTTCTCATGGGAGAGAAACTTACCGTTCAGAACTTCAGAAGGGCTATGCCGGGATCGTTCGCATTAGCAGTT
>DATNRH010000743.1 GCA_036703605.1 Candidatus Obscuribacterales bacterium
TACGACTTCTGAAGGCAATTTTCCTCTCGAGACATGACTGAAAAACAAAAATCGTTCGAAAGGGTAAATCCCTCTGTTAATGAGAACAGAGCATGCTTCTCTGGGCGAATGGAAGGCTTTCAGAAAAGTTCATGGCTGCCAATAGCTTGGAACAGTTTCAGGATGGCATTCTTGTACGAGATACAATCTAACCGTAGTTTGCACACTTGCTGGAGGTGCTGACAGAGTGTCCAGTCCTTTCGAAGCGGTATCTTGTCGTTTCCCCTGCATCCGTGGAGGAACGCATTCAGAATATTGACTATATCTTCAAAATTTTGCGAAAATTTCATGTGAACACTGAGTTTCTCTCTCGAGGAGGTAGACTACTCAAGAGCTAACCAGAGACCTGGCGCAAGGCCAAGCAGCCATGACAGCCGAGGTTTTGCGGCGCATGTGGCTGCGGACACACCTGGTTCTAGCACTGCGGCCCAGTAAGCAGCCCCAACCCTTGCATTTAAGCTTCCTCGGTTACCTGCACTGACCCATAGCCGAAGCGTGTGAGGAGTGCGAGCAAGGCGCCGTGCTGTACTGCGAGGACTGCCAGGCCCACCTCTGCCCTACCCATGACCATGCCCGCCATACCACCCTCAGCCATGATCGCGTCCCCTCTATGCTTTTGTCTGGTACCTGGGGTAGCTTAATACACAGAGTTCTCTGAAGAGCCGCTGGAATTGCTGAGAAAAGTGTGCGATGACGTAGCAGGGCGGCAGGGGGGCAAGGTCAGGGACTGGGACAGCTCCTGGGGGATGGCCAGGCTATTATGGCCCTGGCTACGGCCACCCCTACCTCGGCTGCTCTTCTGCCGCGCCCTCAACTCCTCAACCTCGAGCTTGGGCCTCGTCTCCATCAAATATTCAGCCAACTGGAGCAGCGCTTCAATGTCCCCCGCTACCTCTCCAACCAGCTTGGTACGACCCCTCCCATTTCCTTTTTTTGAACTTGTCCCCGAAAGTTCCTCTTCCCACGCTCCGTCCTGTTGCCACTTATCGTGCAGATACGTGGTCTGAGCAGGCGATAGCGCTGT
>DATNRH010000744.1 GCA_036703605.1 Candidatus Obscuribacterales bacterium
CCCCTTTGGCCGTTATCACCTTGTTTCTGGGTGGGGGGGGGGTTAACCCCTGCGGCCACGCCATCTGGAACCTAGAGATATGCGGTCCGGGGGGGGGGGGGGGTTGGGGAGGGGGATGAAGCTTTGTAGTAGTAAACCGGCTCATTGATGGCCACGCCATCAAGCAGGGCATCAAAGCGGGTACTCGATAGGTCGATGCGGCCAAAGGCTGCGTCATCAGCCGCATTGACGAAGGTGGCGGTGGCAACTCGTCCCTGCTCTTTGATCACCGGGCGCTCAATCGCTTCTAGGTTGGTACAAAAGGCTTGCTCGTATACTACTGGAGGGGCCGCGACAGTGACGGAGAATGGGCCTCGATCGACAATATCGAAGCCTGCTGCTTGCAGCTGCTGGACTGCCGTGTCTATATCTGTCCTACTGGCGAGGAAGCGATCGACCGTATCGCTGGTGATGGGAGTGTCCGTATCGAGCAGGGAAGATCCGGTGCGCGATCGCACTACTGCTTCGGCATAGACTCGATCGGGTAATTCTGGCTGACTGGGTGTGCTCATGTTTGCCTTTACCGGCAACTGATCTCTGAGATTCTCTACAATAGATATTCCCAGTTAAGAAGGATAAAGATCAAGCAATCAGCCGTATTGTATGAAAATGTATTGTTTCTTCAGGCTGCCTCGACCTCTGGGAAATTCCTTCAGGGGGCAACGTTTATCACCCACTTCATCCATTGCAAGAGCGATCGCCCTCCTGAAAGACGATGCAGACTTGGAGCCTTCGCTGCGGCTAAGCTATCCACCGATCGCAGCGCCGCATACTGAAGACCCAAAAAGCTATCTACCGCTGCGTAGGGGCCGCCCAAGGTCATCGCCCCTGCCGCATAGACTCGCCCTTGCCCCGATCGCAGGTCAGGAAGTTCAAAATCCTCGGATACAGCCAGGCGTCCTAGGGGATTCAAGGGTAAGCCATAGCAGGTGACCAGATCATCCAACAGTGGATTGGCAGACACCTGGGCATCTAGGCCCGTGGCATCAATAATAAAATCGGCTTGCAGTTGGCGGGTACCTTTAAAGTCGCGATCGCGAATATAGGTTAAGGTGCCCTGGTCAGCACTCGGCTCCACCCGTTCCACCTCTCCAAACTCAATTTTGTACCAGCCTTGGCGTAATCCCTCTTGGACAATCTGCTGCCAGTCACGGCGATCGGCGGTGGTGGTGCCGCCCCAATCTGCCAGCAGCCGTTGACGTTCCGCAGGACTAGCTTGCTCCAGCATCACCTGCAGATCGCCGCCCCAGCAGGCTTTGGGCCAATTAAAGGGCTGCAGTTCGTAATGATTTTTCACCTGTCGCTGGGCAGTCCGAAAGCGATGTCCACTGGGTTTGGGCGATCGCATCAGATGGAGCAGATAGATCTGGGAGTTGGTTTGACGGGCTTCATAAATGCGCTGCACCACCCGCGATGCCACAATCCCCCGTCCCCGAATCATCACGGTGCCGCCGAAGGTTTCCAGGTGTTGATAGACATGGTCATGCTCTTCGTAGGCATTGACCACCGTTTTAAAGTCATGGGTGGCGGCTCGATAGGCCTGCAGATCGGGCAGAAACTGAATGGCGGGGTAGCCGGTTGCTAGATGCAGGTAGCGGGCGACGACAAAGGCATGGTCGCGGCGATCGGCGGTGGAACGAGAATAGGCGATCGCATACCGTCCATCTGTAGTTTGGCGAATGGAGCGAATCCGCCCGTAGTCAAAACAATGGTTCCAGCCAATGCGCGCAGCTTCGCGGTCGATGGAGGCAAACACCCGCCCCGATCGCGGCGTATAGGTTTCTGCCAGCGTCGGTTCGGCAAAGACCTGCCACAGGTACCGTAGGGCAGGGGCAAGCTTGCCGCGACCCAGATCATCCCAAGCTTCCCGCAGAGCGTAGCTCGGCCAACCCCAGATATTGTCTGGGCAAGAGTCTGAGTTAGAACGCAGCCGTTCATGGGGAGGAATTTGGGAATTGAGGCAAAGACGTTGGTAGCGGGCGTAGGGCACTGCTTCCATGCCAATGCTCAGAATCTGCTGAGCGGACACCCCGCCCAGTCGCAATAGATCCACCCAGATAAAGCTACCGAGCCCTGCCCCGAGGGCCACATAGTCAAATTCGCGGATGGGTAGCCCTGTATCCATGAGATCCCGCAGAGATACGTGGGGCTGCTGAAAGAGTGGTGGTGGAAAGGAGGCTCCCGATGTCGGTGCGCTAGCTTCAGGAAACAGAATGGTGGAGTTGGTTGAGGTCTCGGACTCGGACGGCTCAGTCTGTCCCTCGGTAGACCAGGTTAACGTTAGCGTGTAGGGGCCAATCAGCAGGCGATCGCCCTCGCTGAGGACGGCGGATGCTTGGCGATCGCCATTCACGAAGGTGCCATTGCTGCTGCGCTGATCGTCTACCACTACCTCATCCCCCGCTTGCCGGAGCAAGGCGTGGAATCGCGACACCTGGCCACTGTCTAGCACCATGCGCGACACCCGTTGCCCGTCAAACTGAGCTGGCATGTGGGCAAAGTCTCGCCCGAGGGCGATCGGCAACGATAGCACAGGAGTTCGCAGTTCCCCCGTGGCCGGGTCTTCCCAACTTAGTTGCAAACGGAGAGGCGGATCACTCATGGGAATTTACGGATATGCCGGTGGATCAACAAGCGATCGCCCTTAGCGTTGCATGTTGTTTTCTGTCTAACCTTAGTGGGTGGAGCGCAGGACTGCTGGTGGGGCTAGCTCAGGCACTAGAGATAGGCGGTGACGACGTAGGGCTAGATCTTGATGTTCCTAGGTCTGCCTATCTTCTATCCCCAACCGCAAACTAGCATATCCGTTATACCATTCCTCCAGCCAGTATTAATTCAAGGGTGTTGCTGAACCGGGAGATGAACCTCTAGCTACAGGATCTGAACCTACGTACAACATGTTGCGGAATCATACCGCTATTCAGCAACGCCAATTCAAGAACAGTTGGAATGTATAGCCATAGCCGACCTTCTTGAGTCCATCTAGGGCGATCGAGCCAGGGCGATCGCTGTCCGAAAATCTTTACTGGTTGAGCCATAGACATGGGCGGAATGCGGAACGCGATATCTGTATCTCTAGTCTATGTCCTAATAAGGTCGGCTATGGCCATACAACGTCGGATGGGAGGTGGGCAGACAGACAACAATGAAGTTGATCTGATGGATGAGGCAAGTTTCGCACATCGGCTGACGACGATACAGGTCATCGCCGAGCGCAGTGAGGTGACCTGGGGTAAAGAAGATCATGACGGGTTGTGATCCACCATTTGGCGGCAGTTTCACCATCCTGTTGTTCCGTGCTATTTTGATGGTAAATAAACTTGGTCATCAGTAGAACTACTGAATCTTTTCCGGTTGTTCTATCCTCGCAGCAGGGCTAGAAAACTGTTAAATTACGAAGTTACGATTGCTGACTTAGCTATGTTAGGCTTGAGCAAACTACTTTGCAAACCCGGTTTTAAGTTATGAAGTATACATGAAGCGCAAAATCATTACGCATTCTCAAGGCTTTCTACATTAGGTCCCAGGAACCATGCAAAACAATTCAGGTTTTAGTCACCGCTGGTTACGTCGCGGCGTTTCGCTTTCTGTTCTGCTTCTAGTTAGTGCGGTTGCCGTCCAGAGGGCGCATCGTTTTAATATACCCTCCGCTGATCAACGTTGGTTGACTCTGGGTTCCCCAGCCTATGCCGAAGGAGCCTATGACTGGGCGCAGATTGAGCAAGATATTATTACCGTACAAAACCAAGCCCGCCAAGATCCAGCCAGCTTGATCCCGTTGTTGGAAGAACGCCTAGCTAATATGGATGATGCGGGTAGAATACTGAACAGTTGTGGCCCTAACTGTCATCTTCAAACCCGGGAAGGAAAGCAAGCTGTTCAAGAAGCCATTGATTTTTTGCGTCAACAGGCGGCGATTCCTTCCCTAGACGCTGCACCTAATGTTGCCCAGGCAGCTAAAGTCCATGCGCAAGATCAGGCTAGTGGTAGCACGGGGCACGCTGGCTCTGATGGCAGTACTGCTGCACAACGGTTAGACCGCACCGGAGCGCTTAATATATCTAGTGGTGAAAATATTGCCTATGGGCCGAGCACGGGGCAACGAGTGGTGCTGGATTTAATTGTTGATGATGGCGTGCCTAGTCGGGGGCATCGTACCAATATTTTTGACCCTAGCTGGACACATACTGGAGCGGGCTGCGGTCCCCATGCAGGGTATCGTATCGTCTGCGTTATTAACTACACCAGATTTACAAATCAGTTTAATGTAGTCAATAACAGTAGTGTTAACCTAGAGGCTGTAACCCTCGGCGACATGAACATTTTGGGCGATGCTCTGGCACCTGGCGAAACTCGGGAAATCACGTTGAGTGCCGAGCAGTGTGAAGGTAGTCTGGGCTTGCAGATGAGTGGCTATCTTCCAGCCAGTATGCCAAGTAGCATGGTATGTGGTTCCACGTTAACCGTTGACCCAGATAACTACTTTGAGCTTTCGTTTCAATAAGTCGTTAGCCGTAGTTTTGGCTGCATAGAAGGATTCAGACGGGTTAGGGTATCCAGACACTAGGGTACTTTGAACCCGAGTAGGTGGGTTTGGTTTGTATCGCCGCGACGTTAGTCGCCGAAGCGCTGGAATTTGATGCCTCAACCAAATTGATTAAAGGGTAGTGCTCAAGATGTAATACGGCATATCACTAGAACCCTTAAGAACTAGGGGTCTCATTCCACCATCATGACCAATCTTGAGCGCTATCGGTACAAGAACAGTGGGGTTGCCTATGCCAGGGTGATGGCTGGGATGCACCCTGATGAACACCAGTCCTGTATCCACCATCTCCGGCCATAGCTTTCGGGGCAATGGTGCTGCCAACGTCGGCCTCACTGAGTCCCAAGTATTGTCTACTTAGGGGCTGAGTGGAGCCGACGCCGCTTGAGCCGCATAACAGCCGCCTGATCTCCGCTTTTACATGCGCGATAGTGCAGTCACCTTCTTCAACTTGCTAGAATCGAGGCCATCCAGATCGTCTAGGTAAAGCCACCCTTCCCGCACGAGCTGGGAGAACACAAAGATGAGGACTGAATATCGATAGTCGTACTTGCCATCAATATCATGTCGCCGAGCACTGAGGTAGTCATGAACCTGCCAAAGGTCGTCTAGCCCTGTGATGCTGTGCATCTTAGTCTTAA
The DNA here is from genome assembly GCA_036703605.1 of Candidatus Obscuribacterales bacterium. NCBI lineage: Bacteria > Bacillati > Candidatus Melainabacteria > Candidatus Obscuribacterales > Candidatus Obscuribacterales bacterium. The sequence goes on from DATNRH010000744.1 coordinate 5,227, forward strand.
CATCGCTGACGAGGGCGCTAATTTCTCGTTCATAGGCTGCTTGAAAGGCCTTTTGAGCGATCGCCTTCTCCTCAGTTGTCCAGTCTGTATCTATTCCTTGCATTCTGAAACCTTATAATTATCATCAGTCTTTCTATTTTGCCGCGATTATTCAATGAAATCTACCCAATTTAGAGCAAAATTTTGAATTAATCTAATGCTTACAGTTGTTCCCACAGCAGGACGATATGCCCCGTCAAACCTAAACCTGGTTTGCGGGGGCAAGCAAGTACAAATACTTATTTATTAAGTCCAGTAGGCATAGCCTTAACGGCCGTAGCAGACTGCGGTAGGGGCAGGGTTTGATCCGCTCAGCCCAACGGCAGTGTCTTCGTCATCCTTGGGTTGGTCGCAACTGAAATGTTCAGTCATGATGGAACCATCAGCCGAGGATGCTTAAGAGGGCAGTTTCTTGATGGCCTTTACCGGCGGGCAGCCGGCAGGCGGTACCAAGGCAGATGGGGATACTCGTGATGCTCCCAGTGGTAGCCCAAATGATAGCAGGTGAGAAACGACAGCCAAACGGGATAGCCGCTGCTCACGGCTCGATGGCGATTAGGGGTTCCCTGATTACTGTGACGATGGGGTAGATATGTCCCAAAGATAAAAAGCTGGAAAGAACTGAGTACAAGTGGGCCGACCCAAAAGGCGATCGCATTGATGGGCGATACCTGAAAGCCATACACCAAGATACCCAATACTCCAATCCAACTGAAAACGAGATGCACTAAGCGGTAGCCCGACAGGTACTCCCCCATAAACTTGAGATACCAGGCCACCGGATGACAATGCACTCCGTCGTGGAAATCAGGGTCGCCAAGTTGAGCAGGACAGCGATGGTGGTCGCGATGCTGCTGGCGGCAGTGTTGGTAGGATAGAAATGCATACAGACCGACCGCAACATGACCCATGGCATGATTGAGCCGGGGATGTTGGGGCAAAAGGCTGAGATGCATTGCATCGTGGGCAACGATAAACAAACCGGTTTGGAGAACTGTACGCCCTATAATCGCAACCAGGACAACCAGCCAAGGGAGCTGAGCGATAGGTATATACAGAAGCCCCAGCAGGCTTCCTATCCAAGTAAGGAAAAGTGCGATCGCCCATCCCACGCCCAGCCAGTTCCCTGATTCAGAGAGGGGGCGGCGAGCCATTGACTCAGGGGAAGACGCCATGCAGAAAATATAGTTGAACCACTTGGAAGTACCTCCATTCCCACGATCTGAGATCAGGGAATGGAGGTAGAATTAGACTAGGCGCTAATCACCTGAGCAGGTATCTGAGCAGAGATTAACGGGTAAGATTTAACAGTTCTTTGGGTGATGCCAAGAGGTCAATAGCCACAAAGTAGATCTTATTCTCAGGGGTGAGTAAGAAACGCCAAGCCATGTTCATACCCACAGCAGCACCAAACCAAGGAGTTTGTACCTTGCCGGTGACTTTGATTTGGGTGTAGCCTTCATCAGCGGGTTCCAAAACACCTCGTTCGGGCATTAGCTTGAGGTTTTGGCAGTCTTCCCGGAAGAACTTCAAAACTGCATCACGACCGACAATCGGACGTTGGAAGGGAGGCTGAAGCGCACCATCATCGGTGAACAATTGAATCAACGCATCAAAGTCGTTGGCATTCATGTTGTTCATGTAGCTCAGCACGGTGGGGTTATCAATCCCTTCAATGGTAACGGTTGTCCGCTTATCGGCTACCACAGGCGGCACGATAGGCTCGGCTACGCTTTGGTAGGAACCGAGCTTTTTGGGATCAAAGCCCATGTCTACGACCGAATTGCGCAACACGGTGATCTGTTGACCAGACTCTAGGTTACGGATGGCTTGCAGGACAGCGGCGGCATTGGCGGAAAGCTGATAGCCTTCAGGAATGGGAGCGACGAGACCTTCATCCATCCACTGTCCAAGCTGGTACCAGAAGCCAAGCTTGATGTTCGATGACCACATGGAGTAGGTGCGGCAGATAGGGGTGTCAGCCCGGTTCGCCAAGTCACACATGGCTTGGGACTGCTCTTGGAAAGACATTTGCCGAATTTCGTTCAACGTATTTTCGGCAAACTGCATGTTGGCTGCACCGGGAGCCGCGATGGTGATGGTTTTTCCCATTTCCAGGTAGGCAAACCAAATCAGCGCTAGTTGATCTTCGGCATTCAGTTGAGTGAATCGAGCAATTGTAGCTGGCACAGCATCGGCAGAAAGGGTGCCGGGAAAAATACTGCGGGCTGATTCAATGGTAAAGGGCATAAGGTACCTCGCCTTAAACTACGGTTTCACAATCTCGAAAGGCATGATTTTAGACATTCCCAGCCATGGACGCATAGCTATGGGTTAACCCAAAATCGCCCCCAACCGCTCTAAAAATAGCCGTCATGACAGGGTTAGAATTCGGGGGACATCACTATTGTCTCAGCACGATGTCTAAGAATCCACTCTCTTGCGACAGATGCTTTTTTTAACAACGTCCTCAATTTATCACGAACTTGTAACATAAAGAAACATTTCTTTATGTATTGTCCATAGACATCCTCCCTTGCCACGGTATTCCGGCATCTCCAGGTCTGGGTCGAGGCAAACCGTAGGGCTTTCATTGTGGGACTCTTTAGTCGTAGACGGCGCGATCGCGTCCTATGTCAAGACATTTGCCCAGTAAAGTTAGAGCCTAATGTAAACGAATGTAACGAATAGATGAAAAGGCGATCGCCCTGAGAGGGCTAGCTAGGAGGCATCCATCAGTTCGAGGTCAACAATCGTCCAGAAACTATGCTGGCTGAGCGACGTTGTTTATCTTGAGGGCAGGTTGCGTGGAACGTCTACCCAAGGGAGAAAGCCAGAACCCATCCCGTAGTTCCCTGGGCGAAGTCGAAGGGAACGTTAGCGTCCTACTCAAGGAAATATTTCCGCTAGCCCTAGGGTTTTTGCATGAGCACGCTGTTGGCGGCGGCTAGGGACGCGCCACACCATGGGCAGCCAGACTTGAGATAGTCATAGGATGAAACTTGACCACATCGGGGGCATTTAAGTCCGTAGGCGGAGGGCCCCGTGGGTTTAGACGGTTTCAGCGGCAATGTCGTATCACCGGAATGCTCAACCGCAGGAGTGGTGACGATGGTGGCGACGGTATCTAAGACAATGGCTCCAACGTGAAGCTCAACCAGGCCTAGGCAGAGGCGATCGCCCTCGGCTAACGGCTGCTCGACGTCTAGGATGGGACGATGATTAAGCAGGGGAGGATTGCTGGGGCGTAGGCTTTGCACGTAGAACGTAGAACGTAGGGGATCATAGAAGAGTTCGACATGGAGTCCTGAGACGGTGGGATGGGACAATACCAAATCACATCGAGACGGATCTCGTCCAAGTCTGACCCTACCAACCTGTTTCGTGAGCATTTGATCGGTCACCGTAAACGACTTGCGTTGATCATGCTCTACCCATTCCAGCGTCAATCGATTCATGATTTAGTAGTTGAAATGCAACATCGTGATCCCGTTGACCTGATGAACCTCGGTATACCCAGCTATCGTAGGAATTGGTTCAGTCCTTCAGGCCTATTCTCTCACAACCGTTTCAGGACTGTCTCCTCTTTATAATGGGCAGCATCTCTTTCATGGGTATCCCAATTCATGTCTAGTATGCAACAGCATCGATGGCGGCGATCGCTCTCTATCTTACTCATCCTTCTGCTTTGGGGGATGGCAGGATGTCAGCCGCTGCAGGCTAGGGACAGCGATGGTATTCAGCACCTTACCCTTTGGCATGGCGTCAATCCACCGGCTAACCGCGACGTCTTAGATAACCTGGTGGCACAGTTTAACCAAAGCCATGATCAAATTGAGCTAGAAGCGCTCTATGTGGGACAGGGTGATCAGCAGATTCCCAAAATCCTCACCGCTGTGCTGGGGCAGTCTCCTCCGGATTTACTGTGGTATGCGCCCATGCTGACAGGGCAGTTGGTGGAATTGGACGCCATCCGTCCCCTGGATGATTGGTATGCACAAACCAAGATACTGGATGACTTGGATCCGAGTTTATATGAAGCGATCGCCCTGGAGGATCATCTTTGGTCGGTGCCCTTTGGGGTGAATAATGTAGGTATTTTCTACCGTCCTAGCTTATTCACAGAAGCTGGTATTGCCGAGGTGCCGCACACCTGGGATGACCTGCGTCAGGTCGCTCAGCAGTTGACAGATAGGGACGCCCAGCCTTCCCGCCATGGCATTCTTTTGCCGCTGGGTAAGGGAGAATGGACGGTGTTTATGTGGCTATCGTTTCTCTGGAGTGCATCCGGGGATCTGCTGGATCATGGTCAGATTCATCTCGTCACGCCAGAGGCGATCGCTGCCCTGCACCTCTGGCAAGATTTGGTGGCAGACGGCTCCGCCCTTCTTTCTCAGCCCGAGCGTGGCTATGAGTTAACGGATTTTCTGGCAGGTAAGGTAGCTATGCAACTGACGGGGCCATGGACCTTGCGAGAGTTGCGGTCAACGGGGGTGGACTTTGCGGTGATGCCGATTCCCATGGATCAGCAACCTGCTACAGCCATAGGCGGCGAGAATTTATTTATCTTTCGCACCCATCCTGAACGGGAGCAGGCCGCGCTGCAGGCCGCTGAATTCCTAGTCAGTGAATCAGCTCAAACTCAGTGGGCGATCGGCACCGGCTATTTACCCGTCAAGCTGCGATCGCGGCAAAGTGAGGCCTACCAAGCTGTGGTGCAAGACCAGCCTGCCCTACAAATTTTCCTCGATCAGGCTAAGCAAGGGCGATCGCGGCCGATTGTTGCCAACTACAATCGTCTGTCTGACCAACTTGGGAGAGCAATCGAAGCCGTGGTGTTACAGTCAAAATCACCGGAAGAAGCTCTATCTCAGGCTCAGCAGCGGCTGAACCGTATTCTTGGAACGTCTTCCCATTAGCGATAATCCATATGGGGAAATAAGCTAGTGTCAACATAGCTCAGCCGCGCCATGGGGCTGAGGGCTTCTAGAACCTGTTGCCCGTAGCTACGATGATTGACGCGATTATCCAACAATGCCACAACGCCCTGCGTTTCTCGCACGGGAGCGATCGCTCTCTGCAGGGTGCTCAGGGCTTCGGGTAGGAGATAGAGGCGAAACCAGTCTTGGCGGTTTTGCTTGTAGGCCGCGACTCGTCCAGCCACGAGGGGATTTTCGAGGGAGGGAATGGGCAGGGTTGCCATCACCAAGAGCTGCGGAGCTGGAAAAACGGCTTGGTGGTTTTGCCAAAACTGCCAGCCGCTCACCAAAATGCCGTTGTCATCCAAACAGGTTCGCTCCATCTGCACCCGCGATCCATACTCTGCGGCTAAAACGGAGGCAACTTGCGCCTTGAGGGGTGTGTCATCAACTAAAAGCACGGTTAACCCCGGTCGTTCGGCGCTAATCATCAGCAGATGACGGATTTCCAGCATCATGGCAGGCTGAAATTCTGGCGTATTGGGAAACGGTAGGCGATCGGGTACGTAAAGCTGAATGCTTTCCTGCTGGCGATCGGGGGCAAATTTTACACAGGTCATATCCCCCAACCCTAGGCGCTGGCGATAGACGACGGCTTGCGTATCTAGTTCTACAGCCCCGCCCATAAGAATGACAGGCTGGCGCTGCCACAGAGAGGCTAGTTGATCTGCTAACTCTAACGGACGACAGTGGAGGGAAAAGTGACCTTGGGCTCGGTCAATCTTAGCCCAGAGGAGATGGGGAGAATAGCGAAATTGCTGCCAGAAGGCTTGCCAAACCTTGGGTAATTGATCCAACAAGCCTTTGCCTTGCAGAACGCGCCATAGATCAAATAACGTATCTTGTTCTTGATCGTCTAGTCGATAGCAGTTGTAGGGATTGTCAGGATGCTGGAAGAGCGATCGCGTTAGATAAATTCGGACATCGCGAATTAGATCAACCTGGGTTGGGCAGGCGCGCATCAAGGCATCCCAGTGATTGGGCATTACCTTGGCGGTGAGCTGGTTTTGCACCCAAGCTTCTAGGTCATCAATGCCGTCAACTAAGGTAGGAATATGGTCGGGAATGTGGCCGCTGTGCTGGAGGCGATCGCTTAACCAGGCCTCGGGTGTGGTGATCAACAATCCCTGAAAGGATGGCGAGGGCCAGCGATCGCCCACCTGAATAGGCTTGGTGGTGGATATCCACTGCTGTAATCGAGGAATATCAACCTTCAGCAGCCTCGACTGCACCGCCGCCGGCACTACTAATACGACCCCTTCTGTCCACATGAGGGCCGGCAGTAGGTAGCTGATGCGATAGCGACCATGGTAGCCCGACGGTGCGCCGGTTTGAATCAGCGAACTGCGCCCTAGGCGCAGGGCCCGCGCCACTAGCCGCGCCATGGTTAGATGATGGGGCCAGCATGATTCTCCCTGCTGGCGCAGGAAGGCACGCAATTGCTGGTGGACTTCAACCTCAATCACAGGCGCTAGGGTTCCTTCCGGACAACTGACACATGAACCTCCATTGTGACATACTCTTTCATCGCCTACGGTAGTGCCGCTCTATGGATCGAGATGAGGTGAAAAAAGGCTCAAATCGTTACCGATGAAGGCGATCGCCCCTTTAGACAAGCCTGAACCAATGCTGGGGCAAGGGCTGGATGGCTATCAAAATGAAGATGCACGTAGCTGGCCAGTACCGATCCTTGGCAATATCCTTCTGCCTGGGGCGGCTGGTTCCAGCGACAGAGTTGGTAGGGAGCGGTGGGGGCGATCGCTTGGGGATCGGAGGTATCCCACACCTGCTCAGAATAGTGAAATCGATGTCCGCGCAGGCGACTGCCGGCGGGAAATAGGGTATCGGCAGCCACCACGGTCACGTCGGTATAGCCCAGGGTGGGGCGGCGACCCATCTGCACCCAAAAGGGCAAGAGACCCGCCCAGGGATGCCGTCCTTCCGGGGTGATCAGACCTTGGGACAGATACATCAGCCCTCCACATTCGGCATAGATGGGCCGTCCTGATTGGGCGAACTCCTGGATCTGCGATCGCAGATCGTCCCGCGCAGCCAGGCGCTCGGCATGGAGTTCAGGATAGCCGCCACCTAGATAGAGTCCATCCAGGTGGTCGGGCAAGCGATCGCTTAGGGGTGAAAAATAGACCAACTCTGCTCCCGCCTGCTGCAAGCGTTCTAGGTTGGCGGCGTAGTAAAAGCAAAAGGCTTCATCTCGGGCAATGCCTAAGTGAACGGGCGATGGCGTCACTTGGGGCGTCGGTGTGCCGCAGATGGGCGCGGCTTGGCGGGCTAGGTCAAGCAACTGATCGAGATCGAGATGGGTTTCCACGAGGTCTGCCAACTGATCAATATAGGTCTCGGCTAGGTGATCTTCTTGGGCCAGCCATAGCCCCAAATGCCGTCGCTGAATTTCTACCGATGCCTGGCGAGGAATGCCGCCTAGGACTGGAATACCTAGGGGAGCGATCGCTCTCTGGATGCGATCTAGGTGGGAAGCACTGCCAATGCGGTTGCAAATGACCCCGGCGATGCTGACCTCTGGATCAAAGGTGGCATAGCCCTGCACTAACGCCGCTGCACTACGAGCGATCGCCCTGGCATCCATCACCAACAGCACCGGAGCCTTCAGCCACTTAGCCATCTGAGCTGTGCTGCCTTCCTCCGTATCGCCATAGCCATCAAACAGGCCCATCACGCCTTCAATCACCGCCACATCAGCATTCTGACAGGCATGGTAGACAGTTTGACGGTTGACCAACGGCGATAGCATCCAGCCATCGAGGTTGTAGGACGTGCGCCCCGTGGCTAGGCGATGGTGACCCGGATCAATAAAATCTGGGCCCACCTTGAAGGGCTGCACCCGTAATCCTCGCCGCTGCCAAGCCCGCATCAGCCCGATCGCCACGGAGGTTTTTCCCACACCGCTCTGGGTACCCGCGATCGCCACCATGGGAATCTGTCGTTG
>DATNRH010000745.1 GCA_036703605.1 Candidatus Obscuribacterales bacterium
TGGAGATGGCTAAGGTCATACCCCGGTCTTTGAAACTGCCGGTGGGGTTTAACCCATCAAACTTAACGAAAACCTTCACCGATCGCCCCACTTGGGCAGCGATCGCCGGGGCTGGAATTAAGGGCGTATTGCCCTCTAGCAGGGTCACAACGGGTGTTTTCTCAGTGACCGGCAAAAAGGGGCGATAGGCTTCAATTAAGCCTGGCCAGCTTCGGGACGACAGATCAACCGAGTTAGAAACAGAAAAACTAGGGATCACGGCAGTTAACGCATTACCTCAAGCATACTTTACACGACTGGCCCAGCAAAATACCGACGACGCGGGTGGCAGAGCCGTTAGAATTCCTGTCCGCTCTGGGTTAGGTAGGCTGGCGGAGTGATGACACCTTTCGTTGTCAACAACTGTCAACAACAGAGACTAACCAGGGTAGCCTATGCTACATCCAAATGGGTAGCCCAAATGAGTAGATAGATCAGCGTATCGGTGATCGAGCTATCCTTATAGTGGTCATTCGTTGAACAGAATCCCACCCTTTAGTCTAGCTTGCCCTGCTGCTGTCCCTGTATAAATTTAGGGATCAGGGCTGGCTGTCTTGATGGAACCCTTGGGGCAGACAGTTGAGGAACTGCCACACCCTTTGGGGAGGCGATCGCCACATTGTATACAATCGATTGCGTTGGATACGATAGAATACGCCATGTTGTGAGTGAGTAAAAATGACTATCCAAGCTTCTATGGCTAATGTACTCCTAGAACGTCCAAGTTCACCGGTTACGAGCTCTCAGCCTTGCCCCTCTGAGGCGATAGCTGCATCAGCCCTGACGTCGTCCGCCCGCGCATCTATCCCGGAGACCTCTCACCCGCTGCCCTATTGCGCTATGCACCAAGCTGAGTTGCTGTCGCTTCAGGCGGAAGCCGATGCCCTTTTGCACCACCTTCAAGCCCTGCGGCAGGAGTAGTTGATAGGGAAACCTGAACCGCTTGCCTTTCTCAGATTGCCCGTCGTGGTCAACTCTAGCAACGTGACCAACGGGGTACCTTGCATGATTTCTGGTTGCATCCTGACTCATTTAGTTAGGACTTAGTAACATTATCCTCAGACTAGCGCAGCTCTCCCTCGAGGGCTGCGCCTCTTGTTTTGGGCTGTTTGATCTAGGTTTGAGAGCCAGTTTCCGCCCATTGAGCTAGATGAGAGCGATCGCCTTTGCAGTCCATATACCGCTTCATCCCGAAACTAATCTTAATCAATACGATTGAGATTTCTTAATAATCATTAAAATTAATTACAATTATAAGTAGACGATCTAAAGCAACCACTGGGGCCCATGACCATAAACCAACGCTTAACCCAAACTGTAACTGCTGTTCTCACATCGAATTTGTCCGCCAACTACGCATCTCAAACTGCATGGACAATTCTTCGCGTCGTAGCGGGTGTTGTCATGATTCACAACGGTCTTGACAAGTTGTCCAACATCGAAAGCTTTGCTCAGGCCTATGTGCAGGTGATCGGGCTGCCCTTTCCCATCTTCTTCAGCTATGTGGCTGCCTATACGGAACTCCTAGGCGCACCCCTCCTCGCCCTTGGATTGCTGACTCGCCCCGCGGCCCTAGGCCTCTTGAGCACCATGCTAGTAGCTATGTACCATCACGTACTTGTGGCTGGGCTCAGCATTCCCTACCTAGAGCTATCGGTTCTCTACGCTGCTTGTTTCCTGTTCTACCTGGTGAATGGAGCGGGTCTCTTCTCCGCCGATGCCTTGATTGCCGGATGGCTCAATGCTGCGAGCAGCAACGCCCGTACCCAAGCGATCGCCCAAGCAGAATCAGCCTACAGCACATCTCAGCCTCGTTCTAAGTAGGTCTGCGTCTGTTGTCCTGTGGGACGTATTATTACTTAAGCTAGCGGATTCGAGGGCTATGTCCTTCGGATCCGTTTTTTGCAGAGTTTCACAGGCTAGATGACATCCGTAGAGTTCGCTGGAGTCTTGAGGTGTCCGCTAGAGCAGCAGATCGGCGTCATTGCCTCTTGCATCTAAAGGCGGCATCAAAGGTTGGCTAGACTGAACCGGAATGGTTGCTACTAAGTCCCCTTTGACCAAAAACTTAATGTGTCGAGCAATGCGCAATTGAGCAATTGGTTCACGGATTAATTCACTCAGCTCTCGGAGGGCCAGGGCTGTGGATGCGGTATGGCACTCAATCCGTAGCGATCGCCAGCGACGGGTCAGTTTACACTGACGCAGGATGTTGAGTTGCTCTAACTCTGCGGTATTTTCGCGATAGTAGTTTAGGATGAGTTGAGTAAGCTGTGATTGCCAGTTCATAGTCTTTCTGCGGCGAATTCTCAAACATTCAACAATAGCGAATAGACCGCCTACTGAGGCTATGGATGGCAGCTCAGTATCGGTTCTCAGGCTCTTAAGGTGATACCAACTGGGTGGACGGATCACCCTCTATCGTCATTGAACCCTAGTTCCCTTTGGGGCAGATGGGTCTTGCAAGAAGACTTAATGACTTGTCGCCTCTGTTCACATAGCCAAACCAGGGGCGATCGCTGATGGGCTCTGAGGTTGA
>DATNRH010000746.1 GCA_036703605.1 Candidatus Obscuribacterales bacterium
TCTGCGAATAGGACAAGGATCAGTAGTTTTCGTTGCCACTCTCTGAGTCAAGGCCATATGGCACTCGCAAGTGATCGACCCACACAATCCCTTTCCCTGAGCTTTGACGACTTTCTCGCTCAGTATGGCGATGACAGTCGCTACGAACTCATTGACGGAGAACTGTTTGACTTGGAACCGACGGGGCCTCATGAGGAAGTGGCGGCGGCGATCGCCCGCTGGCTCAATTACGATATTGTGCAGCAAGGGGCCGATTACTTCATCCCCCATCGCTGCTTAATCAAACCCCTGGCCAACCAGACCGGGTTTCGCCCCGATGTGATCGTCCTAGACCGAGCTGCCCTGCCTCAAGAGCCGCTGTGGGCCAGCCAACCCGTCGTCACCCTTAGCAGCACCATCAAATTTGTGGCGGAGGTGGTCAGCAGCAACTGGCAAAACGACTATGCCCGTAAACTTGAAGACTACGCCCTACTGGGCATTCCAGAATACTGGATTGCTGACTATCAAGGGCTAGGCGGCGAGTTCTTTATTGGTCGGCCTAAACAACCTACATTAACCCTCTGTACTTTGAATGCAGAGGGGCGTTACGACCGGCAATTGCTGCGCGGCGATCAGCGCATTACGTCTTTTGTCTTTCCCAACTTGAACCTGACCGCCAAAACCATCCTTGGGGTTGGATGAGATGGAGCCCTAGTCGTTATGGGTGAATGCCAGCATTCAGCGGACTCGGACAGTAGCACCCCCTGGTACTGCAGCTGGTGACAACAGTTACTGCTCAGCTGTGATGCAAACGCGATTACCCATAACTTTCAAGCAAACCCCTCCCCCTCGTGAGCGAAGCAGGAGCTGGAGCTGGATCAAATACAACGATGTACTGAGCTGAGGAACTCAGCCGCCGCAGGGCTTTCAAATGGGCATCCGCATCATTGCGACGCCGAAATCGAGTGAGGGTGCGCCGCTGCATGTGGGGGAGGAGTTGAACAACGCACCAGGGATGGAGCAGTTGGTTGTAGACCGTGGGAGCTTCCACCTCGCAGGCTGCCGATGAAAAGTCCTGCGGGTTCTCCAAACAGTGAGTTTCTTGACCCCTGACCACCTCGCTTGGGAAAGACCACCTACTCTCCCTAGCGCTGTCAACGCTAGGGCCTAACGCCCGCTCAATCTTGCCTAACAGTTCAGACGCCTCTCGATCCGGAGGATGCAGCGTCCAGGCGTTGATTGGCGCAGGCTGAAAAGTTAGCCGGTAGGTTTTACCGCCTCTACTGTGAACGAGCCAAATGGCCTGCCGAGGCAGCTTTTGCAGACGATAGGAGCCTTGCCCTGGCTCTGCCAGCGCCGCTCGAATGCGTTTGATATCGGCCATAACTCGTTGCCCTTGGCTCATGCGACTGCCCTCCCCGATACGTCAATGCGGTGCAGTTGATGCCACCCTAGCCAAGAGCGATTCGCCAAAACAGAGCACGGTGATATTGACAATTTTGGGTTAGGTGTGATCGTCTTCCTGCTCGGTAGTGCAGAGAGCCTGCTGTAGGTCTGCCGGAATCTGGTCAAAGTTGTCGAGCAAAAAATCCATCAGGGCCAGATGGCGCAGGTCTACCGGGGTGGGGCGACGATAGCTGCGGCCTTTGCGAAACCAGCCCCGCACTGTCGAGACCGACCGGGAACAGATCGCGGCCATGTCTTCCTGGCTCACCTGCCACTTGGCGTAAAACCGCTGGGGCGTCATACCCAGTTGGCAGTAGCTGTACTGCTCGATTAGGCGCTGCTCGCGAGGAGAAAGCGGGCGGGGATTCATCGGGTAGCCTCCTGATCAGAAGGTTCGAGGTCGTCTTCCCAGGCGATATCAGCCCTGACCCAGGCAGCACTGGGGGAAGCGGGATCGAGCCAGATCAGGTAGCACCATTGCCAGCAGCAACAGTGGGGTGCGTAGCTATAGAACCGGCCCATGACCAAACCCCAATCCGTCGCGTTGCCATGGGGAATCCAGCGAAGGCGATCGCCCAGGTGAAAGCGCGGCATTTCAACCTGGGGGAAAGCAGCAGGTAAATCAGAGGCTGACGGGAGGTGCAGATGGCCAGGATTAAGGGCACACCCGAAGGTTCGATGGATGATCTGAAGCGGGCGCGATCGCTTGCGTGAGAAAGATTGAGCCATCGGGAAGACACCTTTTGAACGAGCAACCGTGGTTTCTCAAGACCAGTCTAATCCACTCTAATCTAGAGTAGATTACCCTTGTTCGCAACACTTCACTTAGGCTTGCTCTAGAGCTAAATAGAGTGGCCATGACTACCCAGAAGCGACAGACCAGTATTTACCTACCAGACCCCATGAGAGAAGCCATTCAAGCGATCGCAGAAAGAGAGCAGCGATCCTTTACGTTTGTGGTGGAAATGCTGTTGAGGGAGGCTTTAGAAGCAAGGGATACCGCGAAGAAGGGGTAGGTGAGCTTAACAAGGAGGTTGATCGGTGCCTTTCATCATCACTAAGCTTGTAGCAGTGTCTCTAGAAGGCTCAGAATTCAATGTGGGGCGATCGCTCTCATTCCAGGGTGATGTCTAAGTTGGCTTTGCCAGAGCCTTTGACGCTGAGAAGCTCATGGGTCTCTTTAGGGTTGGTGATTCGCTCCTGCTGGAAGAGGGTTATGGCCAGTTCTGTGCGTCAATCGGTCTCGGTCATTTGGATACTATCGGGTAAATCGATGGTGATTTGCATGATTTAAGCTCCGTGGCTAAGTATTCAAGCTTCGAACAGCGACCTAGGTAGCTGCGACTGCCGGATGATGGATTTCAGGGTTCTAATCTTCAACGTTTCATGATGGGGTACGGGAATCGTGGCGGACACCTTGCCTAACCTTGCCCAACGAGCCATTTTACTCTAGTTGAAAGTCCTCTAAGGTTTTTGTCCACTATCGGCGGCCCAATCTAAGTTCAATACCCCCAATTTCTTGAATGCCGAGACTACTGCAGCGGCACGAGTCTGTACCCCCAGCTTGAAGTAGATATGCTCCAGGTGTTTCCGAACAGTGCTGATACTGAGATGGAGAACACTGGCGATTTCAGGATTCGTTTTACCGTCCATAACCAGGAACAGAACTTCTGCCTCGCGACGGCTTAAGCCGAGGGTTTCTAGCAGTTCGGCAGACAAGACAGGGCGCTTCTGCTCAGATAGGAGCAAAAGATATTGGTCTTTGGAGATATCGGCGGCGAAACGGACGTTAAGAAGTTTATTGCCTTGCTCAACTTTGAGGGGAGAGAGGGGCTTGAGAGAACTGTTGTGGCTTGTAAGAAGGGAGCGCTGGTATTTAACCCATTGTTTCAGCCGTTCAGGAAGACCACGACTGAAGTGTTCGAAGTCGTGGAAGGAATGCTTGAGTAGCCGTTCAGCTTTCTGGGTCATAGTGTGGACGCGACCTTCCTGACCTATTAAGATACTGCCTGCTGTTTCTAGGCAGTCCTGAAGCTTTTTTTGGGTCTGTTGAAGCTCGGTAAATGATTGAGCAGTTTGTCGAGCCTGCATCAGGTGGGGCTGGAGGAGATTGAGGATGATGCGATCGCGCTCCGTGAAACTGCGCTCTTGTCGAAAGAGGTTGACTGTGTCAACTACTAAGTCTGGTACTTGGGATGCTCTGTTATCTAAAGCATCCTGAGGAGCATAGGGTAGGCAAAGAGTAAAGTTATCCTCTGCATCCATGTGACGCATAAACCTGTGATAAACAAACTCAGATCTGTGGAGCTGTTCTTCCGAGAGGAAATCAGAGATCTTGATGGCGCTGAAGTCTAAGGTACTGAGTTGATAATTTACAAAGGGATGTTCGTGTTGGTGTTTTTGGGTGAGCTCGTCTAACCCGGGAATATGGGGAACAGGACCTCTACCAAATGTTTGTCGGTTTCTAAGATCAATAGTTACGAACACAGACGGTTCTGCTGGAACCAGTTCTGTAATAGCTTCACGGACGTAGTTTGTGAACTCGTCAAAGCTCTTAGAGCCATAGAGTCCATGCAAAAAAATCAGGATTTTCTGACAATCCTGTTCTGAGAGGTGTGACATGAATGTTATGCCCTAGGGGGGGAGGGATAGCTTTAATTTTCGCCTCCGTTCTCTCGTGACTTCTAGATTTGTATCAATTTCTTCATGATCGGATACGGCAACGGGCTTAGACAGCAATTGAATGATTGCAAGAATGCTGGACTCATTATGAGAGTTTGCTTGAGATTACACGATTCCCCTAATCACTTCCTCAAGCAGTCAAGTTTTCACTGCATTGTCTTGTTTTCACCGAGCGAGTTTTGTCTTCTTCACAAAGTACCAAGATGACTATCAGGACAGATTGCTATCGCTTCAATTCGGTCATTACTGTGCTCTAAGAGGCAGGAGCGATCGC
>DATNRH010000747.1 GCA_036703605.1 Candidatus Obscuribacterales bacterium
ATTCAGGCTCTAGCTATGTGGTGTTTGGCAGTGATGCAGGGTTTAGTAGCACCCTCAATCTTTCTAACCTCACTGGTCTCAATGGCTTTCGTATCGATGGGGTAGCCGCAGATGACCGTTCCGGGCGTTCGGTGAGCAGTGCTGGGGATATCAATGGCGATGGCTTCGATGACCTGATCATTGGGTCATACCGTGCTGACCCCAACAGCAACACTGATTCAGGCTCTAGCTATGTGGTGTTTGGCAGTGATGCAGGGTTTAGTAGCACCCTCAATCTTTCTAACCTCAATGGCAGTAATGGCTTTCGCATTGATGGGGCGGTGACAAATGACTTTTCCGGTTGGTCGGTGAGCAGTGCCGGGGATATCAATGGCGATGGCTTCGATGACCTGATCATTGGGGCAACCGGTGCTGACCCCAACGGCAGCGATTCAGGCTCTAGCTATGTGGTATTTGGCAGTGGCAGTGAGTTTAGTAGCACCCTCAATCTCTCCAGCCTCGATGGCAGCAATGGCTTTCGCATTGATGGAGTAGCCGCACTTGACCGTTCTGGTTTTTCGGTGAGCAGTGCTGGGGATATCAATGGCGATGGTATTGATGACCTGATCATTGGGTCATACGGTCCCGACCCCAACGGCTCCTATTCAGGCTCTAGCTATGTGGTGTTTGGGCGTGTTAATCAAGCACCCACGATTGTGACCAATAGCGTGGTGAATGTGCCGGAAAACACCACGCTGGTCGTTGATATTCAAGCCACAGACGATAGCAATAGCGAGGGGAATGGCCTCACCTACAGCCTCAGTGGTGGGGCAGACCAAACGTTGTTTGCGATTGATACCACAACGGGTGTGCTGTCGTTCCTCTCCGCTCCAGACTTTGAAAATCCTCTGGATGCGGGCAATGACAATGGCTATGCCGTCGAGGTAACCCTCACCGATGCGGGTGGCTTAAGCACCGCTCAACTGTTTAACATCAACGTCACCAACGTCAACGAAGCGCCCACGATTGTGACCAATGGTGCGGTGAATGTGGCGGAAAACACCACGCTGGTGGTGGATATCCAAGCCACAGACGATAGCAGTAGCGAGGAGAATGGCCTGACCTACAGTCTCAGTGGTGGA
>DATNRH010000748.1 GCA_036703605.1 Candidatus Obscuribacterales bacterium
ACCTGAAAGTCCGTGCGCCCCAAAAGTTCTATGCAGCCATCAGGGGAGCAACGAGCTAGATCTCCAGTTTTAAAGAGACGAGATGGCCCATGCGCCCATGGTTGGTCAATAAATTTCTCTGCCGTGAGATCTTCACGGTTCATGTACCCGTGAGCTAAACATCCACCTGCCATATGGAGTTCACCTACCTCGCCATCTACTACGGGATGGAGGTGTTCATCCAAAATATAGGCTTGGTTGTGGGAGTATGGATAGCCGACCGGTACATAGCCCTGTTGCTGATCAAAGGTAGACGGCACTAGGTAGGCCGTATTGCCAATGGTTTCTGTCTGCCCGTACACATTAAAAAACTGAACGCGATCGCCGAAAAACTGGCGGAGATTATGCAGTAGGATGCAGGGCGTTAGCTCTCCTGAGAGGATCAAGAAGCGTAGGTTGAGTTCAGACGCTTCCAGTCGCAGTTCAGCCGATTCGTTGATGATTTGCAGCGCGTAGCGCCAGATAGATGGAACGCCATCAAAAATAGTGACGCGCTGCTGTCGCATCAGGTGCAGGAGGTGGATCGGATTTTTAGTTTGATCACGAGTAGCGATGACAACTGTGGCACCTGCCATAAGGGGCAGAAACAGTTGCCGCACTGACGATGAAAAAGAGAACGAGGCAACGTGTAAATAGATATCCTGGGTCTGCACTGGAACAAGTTGATGTAGTGCGGTGATATATCGCACAATGTTAGCCCGAGGCATCTTCACGCCTTTAGGTTTGCCTGTAGAGCCAGAGGTATACATGACATAAGCCAAGTGATCCGCACTCAACTCAAGGGCTAGGGGCTCCTGACTCTCTTGGGCGATCGCACCCCAATCAGTGTCTAGGCACATCAACTGAATGGCAGGTAAATGGGGAAAGCGATCGCGTAGATCGGTGTGCGTTAACACGATCGATAGTTGCGTTTCTTGGGCAATAAAGTGAATGCGATCGCTGGGATAGTGAGGATCTAGGGGAACATAGGTCAACCCAGCTTTGAGAATACCGAGCATGGCCACCACCATCTCGATAGAGCGATCGAGATAGATGCCAACGAGGGCATTGGTATTCAGGTGGGTATGGTGAAGATAGCAGGCTAGTTGATTAGAACGCCGATCTAGGTCTTGGTAGGTCAGTTGGCGATCGCCACAGACTAAGGCGATCGCAGTGGGAGGACGCTCTGCTATTGTTTGCAGGAGCATACACAAAGGATGGGTGATAGGTTGA
>DATNRH010000749.1 GCA_036703605.1 Candidatus Obscuribacterales bacterium
GATTAATCTAGAGTAGAAAAGCGGTAGAAAAATTAACTATACTTTTTAGATCTTAAGCAATTTCTCTAGCTCGTGAGCCAACCTCTAGTTTCCCAAGTAATAGACAACATATGTGGGTGGTAGCGATCGCCCTAGGTCTGGCTCATCCTAGAACAACACTCGGGAGCATTGACGAGAGAGAATCTGCTATTTGGTATCCGAAAAAACAATCTTAGGCAGGGCTGTCACGCAGGATGAATCTCAGGTCGTGTCATGATGCCTGCGCGTGCAGCCAGGCAACCATGACTCTGATATGACTCCGGTGTCAGTACACATCTAGGGTTGGGCAAAAGCTGTCGAAATCGATGCGTGTTTTATTAGTAGAAGATGATCGTCAACTTGCAGAGTCATTGATGGAAGCTTTGACGGTGCAGCGCTATGCCGTGGATGTGGCCCAGGATGGGGAGGTTGCTTGGGAGTACACTAGGGCATTTACCTACGATTTGGTGTTGCTGGATGTCACGTTGCCCAAATTAGACGGCGTGAATCTTTGTCAACGTCTCCGCGATCGCGGCTATGCGACTCCCATCCTAATGCTGACGGCGCGGGATACTAGTTTAGATAAGGTGATTGGTTTAGATGCAGGGGCAGATGCCTATATGGTAAAGCCCTTTAACTTACAAGAACTGCTGGCCCAAATTCGGGCTCTACTACGTCGGGGGCGATCGGGTATGTCCCCCGTTTTAAGCTGGCACAAGCTCCAGCTAGACCCTAGTAGCTATGATGTGACCTACGATCGCATCCCAATTCACCTCACCCCCAAGGAATTTGCCTTAATGGAGGCGCTCCTGCGCTATGGACACCGCGTACTTAGCCGCGCTGCCATTCTGGAGCATGTTTGGACATGGCAAGATGCACCGGACAAAGACACCATCAAAACCTATATCAAAAACTTGCGATCGAAACTCAAGGCAGCGGGTGCCCCTAGTGATCTCATCGAAACGGTGCATGGTGTGGGCTATCGCCTAAAGTCATGGGAAAAATCTGATTAGGATTAGGAGCAAAAATGAGGTGGGATGTGAGGAATTGTCAATATTCTCCACCAATTCTCCACTTAATTATCCCTGGTTTCTCCACCTTTGACCTGTATCGTAAGGTCTCAAGTTACAGATTTCAAGACGCATTAGCTGGCTCACTTATTAGCATGATACATCAAATCTGTATCGTTTGATGCAATTCGGTCTTGAATTTAGGAATTTTTGGAGGATATCGCCATGACGATTCGTAGACGGCATTTCTTGCAGTTGGGAGCTGGGGCAGCGATCGCCCTTGCAGCCCATGCCTGCAGCAATCCCCAGGCTTCTGTATCGGAGAATGAGAGTGCCGAAGATCCGGGCACCATCTCCATCGGGTTTTGGCCCGTGGCTTCTGGGTTGCCGCTATTTGTTGCCGTTGAGAAAGGGTATTTTGCCGAGGCTGGGTTGAATGTGGAAGCCGTGAAGTTTGCATCGCCCAACCAAGTTGCTGAAGCCCTGATTGCAGGGCGATTGCAGGGAACGGGTAATGGAGTCGCGAGCGGTGCGCTGGGTCTAGCGGAAATTACTTCACCAGGCTTATTCAAAATTCTGACCTCAAATCCTAGTAATGCTGAATATATCCTCGACCAGGTGATTGTGGCTAAGGATAGTCCGATTCAAACCATTACGGATCTAAACGGAAAGTCCTTTGCTACCGGGCCAGGGGCACAAAACTTAGCGATCGCTGAGGCAATTTTGGCAGCGGCTGGGGTCACAGAACCTAGGGTACAACAGCTTGAAATTAGTCAGCATGTGGCAGCGATCGAATCCGGTCAAATTGATGCCGCCTATACCTTGGAGCCAACTGGCACAGTGGGTGAACTGAAGGGTATCACACGGATCTTAGAAAGCGGTGTGGTGTCTAAATATATCTTGGGAGAGCCGATGGCTCCGTGGTTCGGTGGCTCAGCTGCACTCAGCAGTGCCTTTATCGGGGAATATCCAGAAAGTACGATCATCTATGCTGAAGCCTATCGGCGAGCTGTTCAAGATATTCGGGATAATCCAGCAGAAGCTCGCCAATATCTAACCGGTTACACTGCCATTGAGGGCGAACTGGTGGAGAAGGTACCGATGGTGGGTTACACCATGTATGACGAATTTACGCCTGAGGATATAGCCTATTTCCAGAAATTCTTTGATTTCATGACGGAAAAGGAAATCTTTGCCCGATCGATTGATGTTGGAGCTCTAATCTATCAACCGGCGTAACTTCTTGCCCATCTTTGGATTCAACTATGATGATTAATCCTGTTACTACGCAAAATGCTGCTCCGCCTGATCACTTTGTTTCAGTCAAGGGGCTCTGTAAATCCTTCAGTGGATCGGTTCTTTACGACAATTTCGATCTTGACTTATCTCGCAATCAACTCGTCTCCGTTTTTGGCCCCAATGGATGTGGCAAGTCCACTCTGATTAACATGATTAGCGGTCTTATTCCTGTCGATCAGGGTGAGATTCGTATCCATGATAAACCCATTCGGCGAGCACGCATTGGCTATGTATTCCAAAACTATCGGGATTCTATGCTGCCATGGCTAAGCGCCTATGATAAT
>DATNRH010000750.1 GCA_036703605.1 Candidatus Obscuribacterales bacterium
GGTCAACACTGCTGCGACTTCAAAAATCCGGCGTGCGATCGCTGCCTCATTCTGGATCGATGCCCCCACGGACAGTCCAAAATCTAAATAGGACTTACGCATTTTGTTGAAGTTGTGGGCGCGGCGCGCCGTATGTGTTTAGCGTAGATTTTGTTGTGATGATGAATTAAATGTCATTGCGTCAGCAACAAGGTTCACAAAGGATTCCCCTCGCTGCTGAGCCGTTGCAGCCAAGGAGGCTAAAATCTCCCAGGTGCGAGCCCCTGCCTGAGTCTTGTTGCCACAAGAGACTTTGCGGCTAATGACGGCAGGCCGTAACTGGCGTTCAGCCCGATTATTTGTCGCCTCAACCGCTGGAGAGTCGAGGAAGGTGAAAAGGTGGTCGCGTTGTTTGCTCAAGCGTTGGCGAATTTTCTCTTCTTGCTGCGCTTGAGCATGATCCTGTGGGTCGCTTCGAGGATGAGCGAACAACGCATCGGCTCGTTCCTCTAAACGCTGACGAATTTGAGCGATAAATTCTGTCTTCAACTGTGGCATCAATCGCTTGAGCAGCATGGCGCTATGCAATAGAGTTCGCACTTCCAGTAAGTACGGAGACTGAGACCCGCTCGGGGTTTGGAGGGCTTGGGAAATGGCCTTGAGATGATGGGCGTAGCATTTGTGCTGATGGGGATTGAGGTCGTCATAGATGGCCAGACAATCACTCACCAGCACCCCCTGAAAGTGCTCACCGATGAGGGCTCTAGCGGTATCCCGATTGCGAGAGGGCACAATGCGGTAGTAGGTGCCCTGCTCATTGGTGAGCACCCATAACCAGGAGCCCGCTGTCGCGACCCACCACCCGGTTTCATCACAGTGGAGGCTCTCACTCTGACGGAGCGTGTCCAGCAGTTCATCGTAACGAGGACGGAGCCGCTCCGCCGCTCGAGCCATCGCTTGGGACAGACCACCCGCACTGAGCGATAAGCCAGCCATCTGCTGGAGCACCTCACAGGTTTTGCGCATCGGCAATCCCAACCGTTTGTTCAAGTCACTGGCTAAGCCAATCGCTCGGGGTCCCAAGTGAGTGCCTGCTGCGCCCACGGCCATCGAGACTTGCAGGGGATGCTCAGAGCGTACCCGCCGCTGGCAGTGCTCACACGCATTGCTGTAGGTGCGCAGGCGAATCACTCGAGGCTGAACCTCTGGAATCTCCACAATGGTTTGCTCCAACACCTGTTGCTTAGACACCTTCAGAGCCTCTCCGCAGTCAGGGCAGTGCTCCAACGAAACCTCGATGTGTTCATCACTGGCTTTGGCCACGGGCGGCTTTCGCCATGCCCCGGCATGGGCGGGCTTGCGTCCGGGTGGCTTGGGGTGAGACTTGCGGTGCTTCTCTCTCACTCGAAACGGAGCGGCTTGTCGCTTACTCGCTCGTTGGGCGTGCTCAAGCTGATGTTCTAACTGCTGGATGGTCGTCTGCTGCTGCTCGATCTGGTGCTGTTGAGCTGCAACATAGTACTGCAGCTTGCCCAGCCTGACTGCTTGCTGCTGGAGTCGTTGAATCGCCCACTCGCGACTCTGTTGCGTCATTTCCGAAGCGATGCGTTCTACTTGCTGAACGGCATGCTCAATCTTGTTAAGATACTCTGCTGGAATATCGGGCAGGTTGTCTTCACGAACTGTCAGCACCATTCAGAACCTTGTGGATTCTCCTGCTTTTTAACTTATGAGGAATAGGCCTCAGGGGTAATCCCTCTTTCGTTAGACACCTCGAATTCAAACGCTAAACACATACGCGCGATCGCGCCTCCCTCTCTATTTGCTGATTTTATTTGCTGAAAGAGTCGCTTCGA
>DATNRH010000751.1 GCA_036703605.1 Candidatus Obscuribacterales bacterium
AGCCTAGAGACTCTCGCAGACGCAGCAGGTTTTGCTCATGGTTTGAAAGCATTTGAAATGCATCGTCTGTTATGCCTGTTAAGTGGGCACGAACATCAGCGAGCATCAACATCTCTAGGTCATCAGGCTGATTGATATCAGCTTGCCATTTGTCAATCAATGATGGCTCTTCTTTCTCGGACTCAGGGTGGCGCTTAAGGGGAGCATCGATAGAAACTTCGCGGTATGTGGGAAGCTTGTGCTTTTTAAGAGCATCAATAGTGGTTTCTAGGGTGGTTTGAATGTCTGACGGCATAAATTCGGCCGCCAGGGCAAGGGTGCCTCGACGCTCATTGCAGCGATCGCATATTCTCTGGATTTGAGTATCATCCGGTGGGGGCAGAGCATTTTTCCCCTTCTGCTTGTTGACATAAATTTCGTCAAAGCTTTTGAGCACCAAACGAACTCGTTTCACCTCGTTATCCTTCATCCCTATGCACTGCAGTGCGTAGCAGACATGGAACTTAGTGGCATAGCGCAGAATTGCATAGCCGGAGGTGTATCGCTTATCGGATCCTTCAACTTTGAGCCGTCGATCACGGATTTTTCTACTGAGGCGAGGTTCAGCATAAGCGCGAATGCTGGTATGTTCTCGTCCAAAGTCGAAATCACCAAGCACATGGTCTAAATCCAGTAACTTTTCTCTAGCAATACTTAACCCTTCCTCTGGATTGGCAAACCACTTTCTGGCGGCTGCAATACATTTTGAATCCAAATAGAAAATGAGTAGATGACTGCTCTGATCTTGGGGATTAGTAAAGAAGGGTTGGGCTTTGGGATGATTGCGCTGTGCCCACACATAATCATGAATGGCGGGAAGATCAGCATTGGCTTCATTGAGCGATCGCCATTGGTGAACGATATCCGTCAAATGTTCATGGGTTGCTGTCTCGGGGGATTGCCAAAGCTGAAACACGAGCAAAAAGTACCGTGCCCAAGCACCGTGGCGGTCACAAACTGTTTCATCCACCAAAACCTCGGCAATCTGTTGACTTCTGCGATCTACCTGCCTGCGGCGCGAAGCCATGTCAGGCTGACAGGTACAGAACTGTAGGGCAAGACTCGTGCTGGAGTTTGGCATAGTCGTCTTGGAGGTAGAGGAACCGCAGTCATTCAGGCACACGTTGAGCGCCCTACTGCTCTACTCGGGTTAGCAAGCAGGAACTTATGCAGGCTTTCTAAAAGTTTGTTCCATGATGGTGTCGCCACCTGGCACAATCGCGCTGATCGCATCGGTCTAATCCCATGCTCCACGGGCGATCGCTCTCCCCCAGCCTGCCCTAGATTAGATGTACCACCCATCCGGGGGAGACTGAAATGTAAATCTGTGCGTCATAATAAAACAGAAGGATTTATAAAGATTTGTAAGCAGCCATCTTAGGTTGCGATCGCTGGGAGGCACATTGTGACAGAGTCTGCATTTCGAGGAGGCCAAGACCCCAAAGCTGCCCTAGAGACTACGGGTTCTGATGATCCGTCCACCTCGCCAGCGATCGCTCCGGGACGGTGGTCTTGGTTTGCCAGCCAGCCTGGTCTATGGATTGGTCTAGGTGTGGGTCTGGCGGCCGGGTTGCTGGTCGGCGGCATGAGACTGACCTCGGAACCAGCGACGGCAGTGGATGAAGCCAGCGAAACCACGGAGTCGGCAGCGCAGCCGGTGACGGTGCTCACGGTGCAGTCTGCCTCGGTGGAGCGCAGTTTGGAGGCAACCGGGACAGTGGTGCCCTACGATTTACTGCCGGTCACCCCGCGCACCAGCGGGCTGCAAATTCAGCAGGTTCTAGTCGACAATGGCGATGCGGTAACAGCGGGTCAGGTCTTGGCGGTGCTGGACGATGCCGTGCTGCGATCGCAACTTATGGAAGCCCAAGCCAGTCTTGAATCAGCTCGGGCCAATGTGCGCCAGCAGCAGGCCACCCTCGCCCAAAACCAGGCTACCCTAGCAGAGGCGGAGACCAATCTGCAACGCTTCCAACGTCTGCGGGATGAAGGGGTGATTAGTCAGCAGGATTATGATAGTCGGGCGACGGCGGCAATCACATCCCAGGAGGACGTACAGGTAGCGATCGCGACTATCAGCAGCGCAGAGGCTCAGGTCGCTAGCCAAGCAGCACGCATCCAGCAGTTAGAAACCCAGTTGAATCAAACCTTGGTGTTGGCTCCAGCCGATGGCATCGTGGCCGAGCGCATGGCTCGACTGGGAGATGTATCCTCCACTAGCACACCCTTGTTTTCGGTGATTCAAAATGGTCAGTTGGAGTTAGAGGTACCCCTGCCTGAAACCCAGCTCTCCCAAGTTCAGGTCGGAATGCCGGTGCGGGTGACATCGGACGCTGATGCACGCATTGACCTGCAGGGACGGCTGCGGGAGATTGCGCCTCTAGTAGATCCCCAAACGCGGGAAGCCACACTCACCATTGAATTGCCCAGCTCATCGCTGCTGCGATCGGGGATGTTCCTGCGGGCAGCGCTAATCCTAGACAGTCGTTCTGGGGTCACCATTCCTACGGCGGCAGTCTTGCCCCGGCCCGATGGCAGTAGTGCGGTCTATGTGGTGCAGGCAGATGAAACTGTCACCGCTCAAGCCATTACCGTGGGCGATGTTCTCCCCGGTGAGTCTCCCACGGTAGAGGTGCGCCAGGGGCTGAATCCGGGCGATCGCATCGTCGTGGCCGGTGCTTCTTATCTCAACGAAGGCGATCGCGTCGCCGTCATGCCGAACGAATAGCGATGCCGTCCCCGTCATTGCTGTTCCATCGCTAGGACATTTTCTGGAACTTGGGTTATGCAACTTTCTGCTTGGTCGATTCGCAAACCAGTCCCTACCTTAGTGGGCATGTTGGTTTTTGTGGTGGCGGGATTGATGGCCTTTACCCAGTTGGGTATCGACTCCAATCCTAATATTGATATCCCTGCGGTGAGTATCACCGTCACCCAAGCAGGGGCGGGACCATCGGAACTGGAAACCCAGGTGACCCGCAAGGTGGAAGATGCGGTGGCGGGGCTGGGCAATATTGATGACATTAACTCCGTGGTGACCGACGGTAGCTCGACCACCACCATTAGCTTTGTGCTGGGCACAGACAGCGATCGCGCCACCAATGATGTGCGTAATGCCATCGCCCAAATCCGCCAAGATCTGCCGGAGGAGGTCAACGAACCGGTGGTGCAGCGGCTGGAATTTGCTGGCGGCCCGATTATGACCTATGTGGTGACATCGGATCAGCAGTCGGTGGAAGAGCTGAGTAACTTGGTAGATCGCACCATCAGCCGGGAGTTGCTGTCGGTGCCGGGGGTGTCCCAAATTCGCCGCGTCGGGGGGCTCGATCGGGAAATTCGCATCAACCTCAGTCCCGAACGACTGCAGGCCTTGGGCATCACCGCGACCCAAGTTAACGACCAAATTCGCGCCCTGAATGTGGATTTACCAGGGGGGCGATCGGATGCGGGGGGCAGTGAAAACAATATTCGCACCCTCGGCAGTGCCGGCACGGTGGAGGCCCTCAGCGCTTATCCTATTGGTCTCCCTGAAGGGGGAACTGTGCCTCTAAACGCTCTCGGACAGGTGGAGGACGGCTTTGGCGAAGTGGAGCAACAGGCGAGGTTTGTCGATACAGCTCTGCAATCAGAAGCCTTGCCGGTGGTAGCCTTTTCCGTCCTGCGCAGTACTGGCAGCACCCTCGTTTCCGTGGAAGAAGGGGTGCGGGCCGCCGTGGAGCGGCTGCAAACCACCCTCCCCGAGGATGTGCGGCTGGAGTTAATTGTCACCCGAGCCGATCCTATTCGCCAGTCCTCCGCCGCCACTCAGGGGGCGTTGGTCATGGGGTCTATTCTCACCGTGATTGTGGTGGGTCTCTTTTTGCGCGACTGGCGGCCCACGCTGATCACCGCCCTGGCCCTGCCGTTGTCGATCCTACCCACCTTTCTGGTGATGCGATCGCTCGACTATACCCTGAATGGCATGACGCTCTTGGCCCTAGCCTTAGCGATGGGTAACTTAGTCGATGATGCTATTTGCATGATCGAGAACATTGATCAGCATTTACAGATGGGTAAAAAGCCCATGCGGGCTGCCCTTGATGCCTCGGCAGAAATTGGCTTTGCCGTAGTTGCCACCACCGCAACGATTGTGGCCGTGTTCGTACCCGTCGCCTTCATGGGAGGCGTTCCCGGTCAGTTTTTCCAGCCCTTCGGCATCACAGTGGCCGTGGCCACCATGTTTTCCACCCTGGTCGCCGTCACAGTAACACCCATGATGGCCGCCTATTTACTCAAACCGAGCACCCAGACACCGCGCGCCCGCTTTTCCCCAGAGCTAGCCCCAACGCGATCGCGCCTCCGTCCCTATCGAGGCATTATTACCTGGGCCCTACGCCATCGGTTGGTGACCTTAGCGATCGCCCTCCTCTTCTTCATCGGCAGCCTGCAACTGGTGCCCCTCATTCCCACCGGTCTCTTTA
>DATNRH010000752.1 GCA_036703605.1 Candidatus Obscuribacterales bacterium
AGAAATCTCCCTGAAAGAGGATCTGTAGAGCAAGGATAGGTGTACTCTAACGAAAAAACTCTGACTGCAAAAAAACAAAACGATCCGTGCTAATTCTGAGTGAAGCGGGCATTCTAGGTGTATAAAGTAATGCAACCCCAGGAGCTTGATCCAACGTTCTGGCGTTGTCTGCGGTCTTCTACCTTGATTTTTGGAGATTGATGTATGCCGAAAGCGATCGCTGAACTGAATACTGTGCTCAAAAAAGCAGTGCTGGGATCCGGTGACCTAGCCGACTCTGAAAAAATCTATGTGCCCCAAGGGCAGGCATTTTTTGTATCGGACTATTCCCCCGATCGTAATCAGCATGTGCGATTAGTACTAGCATCTCCTCTCACAGCTCAAGACAAGGTGCATAAGCTACAGGTCGTCTATGCCTATGAGCCCCACATCAAGCTTGAGGGGGCAACGCCCCAGGTCAATGATCTCAACCAACTGATTAAGCTGCCGGTAAAGTATTGCTCCCAGCTTAATAACGACACGGCAATTTTTGGCCCTGGTTGGCGGCAGTGCAACACCACCAGCAACACCATGCTGGCCGACTATCTGCTCAATGGAGCCTTGACGGAAAAGGCTAAGCAGTCGGGCTATCAGGAGCCAGAGTCGGTGTTTATGCGCATTGTTGGGAAGTATGGCGACACCATCGACCACGGTGCACAAACGCAAGCGTTGCGAGCCCTAGGCATTGAGTCCTATTTCAGCTATTCCCTGTCGGCTAAGGATGTTCTTGCCTCGCTGAAGGTGGGCGTTCCGATTGTGGTGGGCTTTGCTTACAAGGGATCAGGCCATATCTGCGTTGTTGTTGGCCATGATCCGGTGAAGAAGGCTTGGTTGGTCCATGATCCCTACGGTACTCGTCATGGTTCTAGCAACTCCTATGATGTGGGTGTTGGGGGAATTTTTGATGAATATACCTACGACACCATGCAGCGAATTTTTTGGGATCAGGGAGGCGAATCGGGTTGGGGGCGCATTGTCACCAGTGTGCGCGGGAAGCCCACCGGGTTGCCCACCGGACTCTAGACTAGGCTACCTCGGTGTTGCTGAGTGGGATCAGGGAAGCGATCGCCAATTAGTCTAAGAAAACTGATCTCCAGTGCTCTGCGGCAGAACTTTACCCTGTCGTGGAGCACTAGTACCTTCTGGGTCAGCGTTCTCATCTAGCCTTCCCTAGCCTCTCTGGGGCGGCTACGCCAACGACGTCGCTCAGGGAACGCTGGATGGGTTGTGGTTTTCTCCCTTCGGGAGGCGTTTCACGTTGGTGGAGCCTGTCCTCAGGACAAACGACGTTGCTTAGACCACCCAAAGGCGATCGCCCCTGGAATCTGTCTATCCTGTCTGAAGCCGATACACTGAGAGCAGCCGTTTTTGGGGAGAACTATGTCCAACGCACCTGCATCCACCGATGTTCTGGCAGCCCTGCAGCACCTCATAGAGGTCGTTGCCCAGTTGCGATCGCCTGAGGGAGGCTGTCCTTGGGACTTGGCCCAAACGCCAGAAAGCCTGACGCCCTATATCATTGAAGAGGCCTACGAAACAGTGGATGCGATCCGCCAGGGACAGCCAGAGGCGATCGCCGATGAGCTAGGTGATTTGTTGCTGCAGGTGGTGCTCCAGGCGCAGATTGCTCAGGAGTATGGACAGTTTGATCTCAAAGACGTGGCCCAGGCGATTACCGAAAAGCTGATCCGTCGCCATCCCCATGTGTTTGCTGAGGTGCAGGTGGATGGGGTTGATGAGGTGCATCGCAACTGGGAGCAGATTAAAACAACGGAAGAACAGGAAAAGTCTGATAGTTCGATCGCGCGCCTGTCTCCGCGTTTATCTCGCTATGCGCGATCGCTGCCGCCGATCATCGCCGGCATGAAGATTTCCAAAAAAGCGGCGGCGGTGGGCTTTGAGTGGGATACGGTAGACGGCGTTTGGGATAAGTTTCGGGAGGAGTTGGACGAGCTCCACGAAGCGATCGCCTCTGGGGATAAAGCCCATCAGCAGGATGAACTCGGCGATGTATTGTTCACGCTGATTAACCTTGCCCGCTGGTATGACCTGGATCCTAGTGTGGCGCTGGCGGATACCAACCACCGTTTTGTACAGCGCTTTTCGATGCTAGAAGCGGCCAGCGATCGCCCCCTGCAAGACTATAGCTTGGCAGAATTTGAGCACCTCTGGCAGCAGGTAAAAGCTCAGATCGCGCAAGCCGCTAGTCAGAACCACGAGGGCGAGTAATATCCACGGCGATCGCTCCATCGAAGTTTGGGATGGCTGGTCGCTTGGTTAACACCACCCGCACTTGGTGCAGGGGAGTTTGTTCAAGAATATCAGCAGCAATGGTTTCTGCTAGGGTTTCTACGAGCTTCACCTGGCTGGTTTGAATAAGATGTTGTACCCGAGGAACTGTGGTGGAATAGTCATAGGTTTGATCAAGGCGATCGCTCTGTCCTGCTGGGGCAAGATCGAGCCAGAGTGTTAAGTCAACCTCAAACCATTGCCCCAGAGCCTGCTCTTCGGGCAACACACCGATGTACCCGTAAGCACGAATTCCGCGCACGTGCAGACAGTCCATGCCGGTTATCCTTGAATAATTTGCACTACTTCTTCCACAGACTGCCCTAAGACGCGGGCAATGGGGGCAAAGAGAGTACTTTCAATGGGACCTTGACCACTATAGATATCTTTGAGTTTCTCGGGGGATAGACGATAGGAATCACAGAAGGTCACAAATTCTTTATCTGTTACGCCTAGTTCTTCTTGGCGATTCTTGAGCAGAAGAGCGATCGCCCTAGTTCCAGTTCGAGGAATCGCTGCTCGCTCTAGATATTCCTCCATGAGTTCATCCACATTGCCGACCCGACCCTGGGAGCGCTTCACAAAGTCTGCACAGACGAGATAAAGTGCCTTGCGTACTTTTTGCTCATCGTTCATCACATGAGCTATCTTCGCGGCATATTCGGGCTTACAAAACCCCACCACCTCATGGTCAAACATAAGGGGAATAAACGTCTCGTTGACATTAGACTGCCACGGTAGCGGCTCATTTGGCAGGACCATCACCCTTCTCCTTCGTACCAATATTAAGATTGCACACCCGAAACGGCCTGAGGACATGCCCCCAAGACTCTAGTCTTACAATACCGTGGCATTTTTTTAGACTCAATATCCAAGCCTTCAATACCTAGAATCTGGCTGATGTTCTACCTGTGATGCAATCATACATCACGATGGAGGAAGGGCTTGGCATTTGCGCCGGTATAGGGGGCAGCAATGTGGCCTTTGCCTACCAATTGATACTTATAGGTGACCAGACCATCCAGCCCTACCGGACCACGGGGCGGTAGTTTAGCCGTGCTGATGCCGACTTCAGCTCCGAAGCCATAGCGGAAGCCGTCGGCAAAGCGGGTGGAGCAATTGTGGAAGACGCCTGCTGCATCCACTTGGTCTAGGAAGGTGCGGGCGGCGGTGTCGTCGGTGGTGACGATCGCGTCTGTATGGCGGGAGCCGTAGGTGTTGATATGGACGATCGCTTCTTCTAGGGAATCCACGAGCTTGATCGCCAAGATCAAGTCGCTATATTCGGTTTCCCAATCTAGATCGGTAGCCGCCTCCATGGGCACGATCGCCCGCACTCGCTCATCCCCGCGCAAGGTCACCTGCTGCGATCGCAGGGCGTCGGCCACCAGCGGCAGGGCGCGATCGGCAATCTGGCTATGGATCAACAGAGTTTCAATGGCATTGCAGGCGGAGGGATACTGGGTCTTAGCATCCACAGCGATCGCTACGGCTTGCTCTAGGTCAGCGGCGGCATCAATGTAGAGATGGCAAATGCCGTCGGCGTGGCCCAGAACTGGAATTTGGGTATTCTGCTGAACAAACTGGACGAAGGAGTTGGAGCCTCGGGGGATGATCAGATCGACGTAACCCTCTAGGTTGAGCAATGCCCGAGTTTCTTCTCGTGTGGTCAGCAACTGCACAACATCGGGATCCACCTCAGCCTTGGCAAGACCAGCACGGATGGCGGCCACCAGCGCCTCGCAGGAGCGTACGGCCTCCCGTCCCCCTTTGAGAATTACCCCATTGCCTGATTTCACCGCTAGGGACGCAATTTGCACCACCGCATCGGGGCGGGCTTCAAAAATCACTCCGAGGACACCCAGGGGACAGCCAATGCGCTGCAGCACTAGACCGTCATCCAAGACGCGGTGTAGATCAACCGCACCTACTGGATCGGGCAGCTTGGCAACATCCCGCACGCCAGCGATCGCCCCTGCTAGCTTGACGGCATCGAGTTTGAGGCGACTGTAGAGGGGTTTCGCTAACCCGTCAGCTAGGGCAGTGTCACAGTCGGCAGCATTGGCCGCTGTAATGGTGGGCGAGGCGGCCTCTAGGGCTTGAGCGATCGCTTCTAGGGCCTGGTTGCGCGCTGATCCTGGCAATACAGCCAAGCGGCGGGCAGCCTCTTGGGTACGCTGACCAATGAACCTTAAAGACTCTGATGTTGTTGCAGAATCCATCATACCTATCTTGTCCGCACAGCTATAGCATCGTTGACTAGGAACGACGTGTAGCAAACTATAGCAGACTGGCCCCCTCGTCGTCCTCCTCTAACGGCGCACGATCAGCCAAAAGGGAGCCATCATCGCTGGGGCAATAAAGTCGAAACGCAACTCGCCAACACAAATGCTGGAAAACCAGGCCATGCCCACGGAAATAGCGATGGGAACTGCCGCTAAGGTAGACAGGGTAGCAATCTGAGAGAGCTGACGGCGTGGAATATCGTCGAAGGAAACTCGCCGATGGCTAATCAGGTGAGATTGGAGAATCCACGACACCACCACCGAACTCAAGAGAAAAGCGAGAATGGGCACCGTAAAAATGCCGAGGAAACAGGTAAGCTGCTGAAGTTCACTGATCATAGAGTTCTCATTCAAGGATCTAAGTGAGGTCACTTACACCTTCTGAATTGAGTCACTCCTTCAGGGATTCTTACGGTTTCTTGCCCGTCTCTTCATCTAAGGTCAACAAAGGAACATCGGGCTTCTTCTCCGGCTCTTCAGACTCCTCCTCGGTCTCCGGCTCGTCCATATCACCCAGGATGTCGGTCAAATCAGCTTCATTCACCGGGAAGCGATCGATGGCCCGAATCGCCAGTTGTGCATTTTGCCGTAGATCCCCGGATAGGTAGGGTACGTAGGGAATCTGGGAGAGAAAATCAACGGTGCGGCGCAGAATCCGCACCAAATCACCTTCATCTAAGCTGGTGTTCGAACAGAGGTCTGTCCAGTCTTCGCCCATGGCCCACTGCTCAACCAAGGCAATCCATTCTTGTTCCAGCCAGACGGGTAGTGCCACCTGGTAGCGCCGCTGCTGCTGAAATAACTGGCGTCGTAGTCCTCGTAAACCAGCTAGGGCTTGCTCGACGGCATCGGAGTGGTCGTAGCGTGTCCAAATATCGGGGCGAGACACTTCGGTGACCAAGGCAGCACAGGTGGCAGCAAGCTGGTGGGGATCCAGAGCATCCAGTTCCCCAGATGCTAGGGCCAGCCCCAGCCACAGTTCGTTGTCACCGCGAATGGCCGCTGCAATTTGACCAATGGGCGCGGGCTCGGATCCCTCTAAGCATTGGAAGTGCTGAAGAATGCGCATGAGATTGACAAACTCCTGCCAGTAGCGATGGGTATGGGCTTCGAGTTTGTTGAGGCGATCGCTTAAGTCAGCTTGCAGTTTAGTAATGCGTTTTTGGTGCTTGATCATCTGCCCTGGATTACCCCACTGGCGGGCGGGATGATGGGCAATTTGGTCTTCAATATCCGCTACCCGCTCCAGATACTCCTTGACTTCCGGAGTAAACGACTGGGGAAGCTCCACCTGCGGCAATCGCCGGGCGATCGCCAAGGTGTCCTCATCGCCCTTGCAGGTATAGCCAGGGCGGGGCTGGATGCCTCGGGGTGGGGCCCAGGTATCCACCTCCGACAGTCGCGGCAGTTCTGCATGGAGCTGGGCCACATCCGCTAGGGTAACGACCCGCAGCAGATTGTCTTGCCCTAGGCAAACCAAGAAGGGATCTTGACCTTCCCGGGGTAGCTTCATCACCAAAACAGCGGTCATCTCTGGCTGCCTGAGGCTGAGGATGGTGCCAGCGATCGCAAAATTGACCGATAGTGCGAGGTCTTGGGCCTGGACCTGCTGGGCCTGCTGTTTTAGCACCTTCAGCAGGCGGCGCTCTTCCTTCAGCCGCTCGTTCAGTTTTTGGTAGTGGGCAAGGGCATCCACATCGACATGGTCGAGATCGGCCTGGTGTTTGGCAATCAGAGCCTCGATATCAGCGATCGCCTGCTGCTGGGGTTGGAGATGGAGGGTGGCTAAATATTGCCCAAAACTGCGTTCAATCAGCTCTTGGGCTTCTTCTAAGGAATGGGTTTGCAGCAAATTCAGCACCATGCCGTAGCTTGGCGTAAATTGGCTAATTAATGGGTCAGCGCGGGAGGTAGCGAGGTAGGATGCCTCTTGGGCTCCCTCAAACCGGGTTTGCACCGTCACCACATAGCCACGCTCATCCATCCCCCGCCGCCCCGCCCGTCCGGCCATCTGCAGGAATTCGGAGGCGTTTAGCAGGCGATGGCCGCGATCGGTGCGCTTCGATAGGCTGGAAATCACCGTGGTGCGGGCAGGCATGTTAATCCCTGCTGCCAGGGTTTCTGTGGCAAACACTACCTTAATCAACCCCATCTGGAACAGCTCTTCTACCAAGCTTTTCCACGCTGGCAGAATCCCGGCATGGTGGGCGGCAATGCCTTGGTAGAGCGGTTCTACCTGACCAACTCGCGCAGCATCAGGGTTGTGGTTCAAAAACTCGTCAATATAGCGTTTGAGCTGAGCCTGCTCTTGCTCCGTCACCAAACTCATTTGGCTCACCTCTTCCACGGCGCGATCGCACCCCTTGCGGCTGAAGATGAAGTAGATGGCCGGCAGCATATCCCGCTGGCTGAGTTGGCTGATCACATAGCCCAGCGCCGGAGAGTCTTGGCGACTGCGCTTTTTGCCCCCTTTGGGTTTGAGGCGAGGGTTGATTTTGGTGTTCGTAGAATTAAGCAGCGGGAACAGACCATTGGGCTTGCAGAAATTAAATTCTAGGGGCACCGGACGGAAGTCGGAATAGATCAACTCCGTGGGACCATGCACCTGACAAATCCAGTCGGTCAACTGATCGCTGTTATCCACCGTGGCCGACAGGGCCACCAGCTGAATCTCGGGGGGACAGTAGATAATAGACTCTTCCCAGACCGTACCCCGTTGGCGATCGTTCATATAGTGGCATTCGTCGAGCACCACTGCTTGCACGTCTACCAAGGACGTGCCCACAGCACCAATGGCGGTACCGTAGAGCATGTTGCGGAAAATTTCGGTGGTCATCACCAGCACCGGAGCGTGGCGATTGATCGACACATCACCGGTGAGTAAACCAACATTGTCTGCGCCAAAGCGATCGCGAAAGTCTCGCAGCTTTTGATTCGACAGGGCTTTCAGAGGCGTGGTGTAGAAAACCCGTCGGTTGCTAGCCAAGGCGCGATGGATGGCATATTCCCCAATCAATGTCTTCCCCGATCCGGTGGGCGCACAGACGACTACGGATTTTCCATCATCCAATGCGGCGATCGCCTGGGTTTGGAAATCGTCTAACGGAAAGGGGTAGAGTTTACTAAGGTCAAGATTAGGCGAAATCAAAGAGCAGCTCACGTCCTCGATGTGACAGATTCAGATTATGCTCAATCGCTACAATCAAGCAAACGTCTAGATCGCTGAATCTACATGGGCAATCGCAGGCACCTGCTGGATGTCGCGCTAGACGTAGCCCCATCCTGAACGGGTGAACGTTTTAGAGGGGCTACATTCATTGTGAGTGCAGAGTTGCCGAATATGCAAGTATCTGACGTGTTCACCCTATCTAGGGCTGCTCGGAGCTGCTGTCGTCTAACTGCAAAAATGCCTTGATTTGTTCTACAAATCGTTCCATTTCAGGTTGGCTGAGACTAGAGGCGAGCTTATGGCGTTGCCCAGAAGCCAAGAGCAATTCTGCTGAGTAAATGGGTTCATCCCGGCCAAGGTCTCGAATTTGCACGCCGGCAACATCGGCTAAGGTTCCCGATCGTTCTCGCCAACGAAACAGGAGCCATTGACGAGAATGGAAGCGATTGTGTAAGCGGTCGAACTCTAATACCTCTAGACGAATCAGGCGAAGGAGGGTACCGAGGGTCATGGCGGAGACGAGGAGCAAGATGGGCACCCCAATCACTACTGACTGGGCCATGCGGGTATCTTGTTCGATCAGCAGCAGCGGTTCAGTGGATTGTAAAAACAAGTCAATTTGTTCAGCTACTTCATGGTGCTGCTCAGAAATCGGCACTTCCATCTGCTGGCTGTCTTGCCCAAGCAATAGCCGATAGTGAGGCTCAAAGTAGCCATCACTGCGAGAATGCAGCTCTGTTCGGACTTCAGTGCCTGTTACATCGCCAATGGAGCGACGACTTTCTTGCACCAGCCCCAGCATACGAGACTGGGTTTGCTCACAGGTGACGCTGTTGGCAACCTGCCGCTGACAAGAGAGCTGTGTTACACCAGCATTGGCCACAATCAGCCCAGCCATCACTAAGGGGAGTCCTCCCAGCACCCCTCCCCATCCCAGAAGAGCAGCAAAATTACCTAAGCCATCTTTGAGAATTAGACGTGAGCCGGTCTGCTTGATAATTTTCATCCCTCATTCCCTACTTGTCTGATGGTTAGATAGTCTAGGTGTCACACTCTGTCAGAGAAGGTTAGACATGCTGTGTGGATCATCTCAACACGGCCGTGTCTCCATCGCCTTTCTCCGCCGGAGATCGATCGACTGCTAGAGGTATCGTAGCGATCGCTACCAAGAAATCAGAGAGCGTAAGTACGGATTCAATCCAGTCATACCAGTCTCTTGGTTCCTATATTGTCCGTGTTTACACGGTCAATATAGAAGCGGCAGGGTTTATAAATTGCAACATAGACCATGCCTAGCACGGGCTGTAGCTAGAGTGACGTCATGGGATCTGTTGAACTCTCGTCCATTATGCTAGCCCATTCGCTTGGTGACGGGGTGAAGGGATGATGAGACAATGGTACTTCGGCAGAGTTTTAGACAGACTGGCCTGCGATCGCCCTTGGGGTGTTGGTTGGCAAGGTTGTCCCATGTGCTCTTATCAGCTTAGAACTTAGAACGTTCGCTTTCGTTGACTCTGCATCGAATCACACCTGTAAAAAAGACTGGACATATAGTTATGGCTCAAATTCAATTTTCTGTGGGTGTACCCGAGACGGTGATTCCCGACGTTCGCCTAACCCGCGCCCGGGATGGTAGTAATGGGCAAGCCATCTTTTATTTTGAAAATCCTGATGCCCTATCGAGAGATAGCACCAATGAAATTACAGGCATGTATATGGTGGATAGCGAGGGTGAACTGGTTACCCGTGAAGTCAAAGCCAAGTTTGTCAACGGACAACCTGAGGCTATTGAAGCCATTTATGTCATGAAAAGTGCTGAGGAATGGGATCGCTTTATCCGGTTCATGAATCGCTATGCTGAGGAAAATGAACTAGGGTTTAACAAGACCTAGACCCTACTTTCCCCTTTGCCCAACGATCGCCCACTTCCCTTCATGGGTGGGCGAATCCTTTTTATCACCCCCTGTTACATGTATGGGTACATGTGTGGGTGATAGATGGATGGGCGTTAGTTTATAAGTAAGCGATCGCGCTTGATCCACTTACCCCCCTCAGCCTGTGCTTCCCCATCCTGAGATTCCCCATCATCCTATTACCTGCGCTGTCATCACCGTCAGCGATACTCGCACCCCTGACAGCGATCGCAGCGGGCAGATGATTCAGCAACTGCTCGATGAAGCCAATCACCCAATTTTGCACTACGACCTGATTCGTGATGAACCCGACGAGATCCACCACCAAGTCGATCTGCTTTGTCAGCAGCCTGATCTCTACGCCATCATCCTGAATGGCGGCACGGGCATTGCCCCTCGCGACACCACCTATGATGCAATTGAGCGTTTGCTGGATAAAACCCTGCCGGGCTTTGGTGAGCTTTTTCGTTCCCTGAGCTATCAAGAAATTGGCTCGCGGGCCATGGCATCGCGGGCGATCGCCGGCATCCGCAACAATACGCTAATTTTTTCCTTGCCAGGGTCTACAAATGCGGTGGTGCTTGCCATGCAGAAGCTCATTTTGCCAGAGCTAGCCCATCTCACCCATCAGATCAACCCTCGACCGTAGGGGATTGCCTCTCAGAGATTAACCTTCCACGGCTGGGCCTGGTTTTGCCTGGTTCATCCACAACCTGTAGAGTCTAGTTGTAGCAGCACGTCCACAATGCTCGCCTACAGCTCTAGTGTTCATCAAAAGCACAAAAAAGGTTCCCTCAGGAACCCTTTCTGTAGCAAATGCAAGTTAGGAGCACGACTTGCTTGGATGATGCCTTTGGGGCAACCCAGGAAGGTCGCAGACCACACTAGGGATCGGCTGACGGTTGAAAGGCTCATCTCCCGCCCCTCAACCGCTATAAAGCTATAGAGCCTAGGCAAACTGCTGCATTTCAACTTCAAGCTGGTGGATCAGCTGATCGTTGCCTTGATTGCGAGCCGTGTCTAGACGTTGTTGCAGGCGGCGACGGATGTTTTCCTGGTGAACCATCGCTACCTCCCGTGGCAGGGCCTTGCGAGCATTGGCAAAAACCCTGGTTGTCACCTTGTCCTGCGTGGCAGGGGTGGCTACAACCCGAGGCATAGCAGGAGCTGTTTCAACCTGCCCATTCTCGTTAACGCTGTATTGCACACCGCGGTAGGTCAACCCATCTAAGGACTGAGGAACCGGGATATGTCGAGGATAGGCAAATTCGATTGGGTGCCCTCGATAATGACCCACGCCTCTATGTTCTATATCGTCGATAATAGTGGGGTTGTGAAGATAGTCCGTACCCCGATACCGTAGTTTCATGACTTGGCCTCCCAATAACAGATCCCTGTGCAGCAATAAACCTATGGACTAGATGCCATCGTCTCAGGTCAGCCCGTTGGACGTCAGACCCATGATCCGATGGAGTGTGAAGATATACCTAAGCAGGCTTAGCTACTTCATCTGTCTCTTAAAATGCTCCATATCTGTATCGTATTTAACAGTTTTGAAGAAAAACAAGAATTTTATGATTTCTTAAGATATAGGTGACATGCTGTTACATTCAGCCCTAAACGTCGGGGTAAACGTAACAATGTTGATGCTCAACTGAGCGATCGCTGTCTCTGGCTGATCCTGGTGAACTTTTCATGGCACACTCAAGTCTTAACTAGAGCAGACGTTTCATCTTTGTTGGCTAGATTAGCTCTGATGCTACCTAGCTTCTGTCGCCATCGGTGTAGACCCTATGCCCTCTATCGCTCAACCCTCCCCATCCATCCAAGACCGCTTTCCGTTAGCCCAGCAGCCTGATCCTGACCAGCTTGATGACATTAAGGCGCAACTCGACTTAATTTTGATGGCGATCGAGGCGTTGGCAACGATTGGGTCAGACGCTATGCTGCAGGCAGCTCAAGACTTGGGCTTGTCCGACGTCGTGGGCGATCGCGTGGCCCTATGGCGATTGCGGCAATCTAGCCCCCTACGCAAGGGGCAGGGACGGAAGCGTTTAGATGTCGATGAAGCGCGATCGCTGGTGCTGATCATCTGCCACCTTGCTCAGCAGCATGCGGAGTTAATTCGGCGTAGCGTCTCTCTGCTAGAGCAACTCACGGAGCAAAATCGTCCTCACCATCAAGCGGCATTGCTGGGCGACTACCTCGATCGCTTCGGCAATACCTACGAAGAGCGTATGGATGAATCCCATCAGATCTCCAGCGATGAGCGAACCTATCTAGCTCTGAAGCTGCTGATTGATCTGCTGTTTTATAGTTTGCCGAACGGTTCTCAACGGCTTTGGCTAGCATTATTTACGCGCGTTCATCACCCATAACCTCATCCTCCGTTTACTTCTTCTGCCCAATCGCCATGCCTTCAGTGCTCCGCCGATATACTCCACCCACCTGCACCCTGGAAATTATGGCCCAAGGGTCTGCGTTGTCCCGATGGACCGATCGCCAGGTGCTTAAACAGGTCAAATTTCGCCTAAATTTTGACGATCCTCGTATTCCCAAGGATCAACAGCAAAGCATTAGTGGCGATCGCCAGCAGCTTGAGGCACTCTGCCAAGTGGTGACGGATTATGTGCAGACAATGTTGTATACACCGCCATCTTTGCCTTCCCGTCCCCTAGCGTTGCTGAATGCCCCACCGTCTGCAGGGCAAGCCCTGGCACCGGTGACGGATATAACGATTACTCCTCAAGGGTTGCTCTACCACCAGCTATCCTTGGGGGATCTGGCGACCCCAGAATCGGGGCCAACCATTCCCCTGAGCGTGACCCAACTGGCAGATTTATCGACGGCTTTGGATGCGTATCAGGCGGATGCTATGGCGATCCCGACTCTCGCTCAGCCCAAGGGTCTGGGCGTTATTCAGGGGTGGTGGCGAGTGGCAGCGATCGCTGTTTTTGTGATGGGAACTACGGTGTCTGCCGTGCAGTTTTTGCCATCGCAGATGTCGATGGAAACGGTGAGCGAATCTGATGCAGCCTCCCGTAGCGACGAGATTAGCCCGGAGAGAAGCGCCAGCTCCCCTGCTACCCCCCGCCCCAACCGTCGCCAACGGATCGAGGATGAGGCCAATGAACTAGATGATCCTTTGGCAGACGATCGTCTAGCCAATGATCCAGATCTGGATTTGCCGGCCGATAATCTCCGTCGAGGTGAAGGGCGATCGCGCCAAGGGAGACAAGTGCCGCCTGCGCCAACCCCTAGAGACTTGTCTAGAGAGTCCCCTCAATCTCGTACGGGCTCTCGTGCTGACCTGCCCCAAGAGCCAGCGATCGCCAGCGAATCAGCTCCTTCCACCCTAACTGTCCCCAATCCGGGGCAACGTGAGATGTCGCCATCAGCAGAGCCGTCAGGGCAAGCAGAGCAGGCAGATGTTATCGAACCCTTTGAGCTTGACGACTTTAGCCCAGAAGAACGAGGTATACCTCGCGCGCCGATCGCCCCCGGCACGGCCTTTGATCGGCTACCTCAAGTATCAGAGGTTCGCGACTATTTTCAACAAACCTGGATACCGCCGTCAGACTTAACCCAATCCCTAGAATACCGATTATCGATTGATAGCAGCGGTGCGCTACAATCGGTCACCCCCCTTGGTCAACCATCGCGAGATTATCTAGATCGCACAGCCATGCCCAGTGGTGATCAACCCTTCGTCTCGCCGACTCCTGGCCAATCGCTGCAAATCCGGTTGCTTCTGAGCCCTGCAGGAACCGTCCAAACATTTTTAGAAGGTGAAACATAAGCCAGATTGATATTGTAAGAAACTCATCATGAACCCTGTCCTGGCCCAAACAAGCGTGGCTGTTTTGGGTATCCTAGGTTACAGGGTTTATTTGTGTATGAACTTTCCAGCCATCCAGCTCATACCTTCCTAAACCCGTAGACCGATCTCTAACGCTGCCAGTTCGTCTTTCTACCATTCATATCGCTTGGTTATGGCTCTTGCCCAATGAGCGTTGCACATTTGCCGCCTATTCCTATGCCTGATCGTCACTTTATCCAGCCGTTTGATCACGTCTCCATTGATATTTTGATTGTGGATGACAAGCCCAACAATCTACGTCTCCTATCCACCCTTCTAGAGCGCGAAGGCTACAACGTCCGGAAGGCACTGGATGGAGAAATGGCGATCACTGCAATCAATACCCTTTGCCCCGATCTAGTGCTGTTGGACATTATGATGCCTGGCTTGGATGGGTATGAAGTATGCAAACAGTTGAAAGATAATCCTCACACTACTGAAATTCCGATTATTTTTCTAACGGCACTCAACGAAGCCTTTGATAAGGTTAGGGCATTTGAGGTAGGTGGTTCTGACTACATTACCAAGCCTTTTCAAATTGAAGAGGTCTTGATCCGTATCCGTAACCAAGTCATGCTCAAGCTGTCGGAGGAGCGAATGCGCAACCTCAATGCAGAGCTAGAAGAACGGGTGATTGAACGCACCCAACAGCTTCAGTCTGCTAATCAGCAGCTTCTGAAAATGGCGTTACACGATATGCTCACAGGACTGCCCAACCGAGCTCTTTTTATGCAAGAGCTGCAGGCGGCCCTGGATGCTCACCACCAAGGCAACGAAACCTTTGCCGTTTTGTTTCTAGACTGCGATCGCTTCAAAATCGTCAATGATTCCCTCGGCCATTGCTTTGGCGATGCGGTGTTGCTTCACATCAGCCAACGACTACGCTCCAACCTAGAGTCTACTGACCTCCTAGCACGGCTGGGAGGTGACGAATTTGCAGTCCTCTTGCCAAATATCCTCCATAGCGATCAAGCGATCGCCCGCACTGAGGCTTTGCTCCAAACCTTTAGCCACCCCTTTCAAATTGAAGGACGGGAAATCTTTTTAGATGCCAGTGTTGGCATTGTGGTGGGAAATAAAACTTACTCCAAACCCGAGTACATTCTGCGCGATGCCGATAATGCTATGTATCGGGCTAAGGCATCCAAAAATCATCGATACCATGTCTTCGATGCATCCATGCACCAGGAGGCCCTGCAGCGTCTACAGCTCGAAGTGGATCTACGGCGAGCTATTGAACAAGGAGGGCTTACCCTATACTACCAACCCATCGTCTGTCTGAAAACGGGGCAGATTGTGGCTGTGGAAGCGTTAGTGCGATGGTTTCATGAATCCTATGGCATGATTTCTCCTATTGACTTCATTCCCCTTGCAGAAGAAACAGGCTTGATTCATCCCCTAGGCAATTGGGTTTTGCTGGAAGGCTGCCGACAGTTGCGGCAGTGGCAAGTCAATCAGCAGGTTGATGAAAACTTTAGCATGAGCATCAATTTGTCGGTTCAACAGTTCCATGATCCTCATTTGATTGACCACATCGACCAGATTTTGCAGGTCACCCAAGTTCGTCCTCAAAACTTAGACTTAGAGATTACCGAAAGTGTGATTATGGAAGGGCTAATGCCCACGATGAATATGCTGCACCAAATCAAAGCGCGGCACATTCTGCTCAGTCTTGACGATTTTGGGACGGGCTTTT
>DATNRH010000753.1 GCA_036703605.1 Candidatus Obscuribacterales bacterium
GCAGCGATCGCTAACGTGCCTTGTTTTAAGGTCGATAATCCCATAACCTTTTCATCACCCTATAGCGTCAAGTTGTTATAACATCTGCTGTCATAACGTAGAACCTTGCCCAGACGTCGTAGCTTAAACTACCTTTTTCCTGGCATCACTCCTAGCTGATGGGGATGGGGCGAGGAATCCGCCATGACTAGAGATAGAGACTAGAGATGGGGGCAAGCAATCTTAGGGAAATGGCCTGAACTTGATCGTTCGCCTGTCGGTGAAGAAATGCGAAATTTCCTGCGAGCGGGCTGCTTACACAAGAGAGATGTCTGCTACAATAGAAAACCTCTGGGTGACTGGCGCAACGGCAGCGCATCGGACTCTTAATCCGCTGGTTCTGGGTTCGAATCCCAGGTCACCCATTCTGTTATGAGTTGCTTACATAAGGGTAGCCCAGGTTCCTAGAATAGCGACTGTTGGGTGCGGTATACTCTGCCTGCACCTATGAAAGCGATCGCCATGATGCCTACCCCTGCTCCCATGAATGACACCTGGTTCACCACCAAGCAGGTGACCGATGGGCTGTATTTGATCACAGAGCATCACTATTATTGGTGGAATCGAGCCAATCTCTGGCTGATTAAGGGACGGGATCAGGATCTCTTGGTTGATACCGGTTTAGGCGTGGCTAGTCTGCGCCATTATTTAGCTGGCCTGTTGGATAAACCTCTGTTGGCGATCGCCTCCCACATTCACTTCGACCATGCCGGTGGGATCTATGAATTTGAGCACCGGGCCATCCACAGTGCAGAAGCCGAGGCGCTGCGATCGGGCGACGACCACGAAGCGCTTTGCACACCTGAACTAGGCTGGGTCTTGCCCGAACACTTTGAGCAACCACCCTATCCGGGCTTCACGGTGCAGGACTATACCCTGCGATCGGCGGAACCGACCCAGATTTTGCACGAGGGAGACGTGTTGGACTTGGGCGATCGCGCCCTTGAAGTCATGCACCTTCCTGGTCATTCCCATGGCTGTATTGCCCTCTATGATTCCCAGGCGCAGGAACTCTTCTCCGGGGATGTGATCTACGACGGCGAACTCTTGGATGAACTGCACTGTAGCCATATTCCTAGCTACATCGCCACCTACGAACGGCTGCAGAAGCTGCCCGTCGAGACGGTTTATCCCGGCCACTATGCCATTGTGGGGCGATCGCGCTACCAGGAAATTCTGGGTGATTATTTAGAGGCTCGCCGTCAACCCGGTTGCCCATCGGAGGTCGGGCCACCCCAGGGTCACCATTCTGCTTGATCAAAACCGACCTTCATCAACCCGTACGTTGGATGACCTGATAGCGAAAAGCCTCATGCAACGGTGCGTTACGGCTTCGCCTAACAGCACCCTACAGCGGACACGACCTTCGGGCTGAGCTGTCCGCTTGTCTCCTGTACGTTGCCCCATTCAGGGTGACGAAGCGTACACCAGTCAAGCTCACGTTCAATCTAAGAATTGCTGGACTCGACCCGCAGGGATAGCCCAGTCGGAGCGGGTATGAGAGACTAGACGTTATGCCCACTTACGGTTTAGGCCTGGTTACGAATGCAGGAGCATGACGGTCACGTTTTCCCCACTAACGCCAGCGATTGGACTTGGCCCTTTTGGCCCATTGTGCCGATCTACCCCTATGGGCAGCGACGTACTCTGCGCCAAGAGGTGGTGCCAGACTGGATTTGGACGTTTGACCAATGCCAAGGCATTCTTTACGTGATTGTGCCAATTCGCATGACCGTGGTGCGGTTAGAAGCTGGGGGCTTGTTAGTGTATGCGCCCATTGCCCCCACTCGGGAATGTATGCGACTGCTGCGAGACCTAGAAGCCCGGTATGGCCAGGTGCAGCATATTATCTTACCAACCGTGTCGGGTATTGAGCATAAGGTTTTTGTGGGCCCCTTTGCCCGCCAGTGTCCTGAAGCGCAGGTTTGGATCGCTCCCGACCAATGGAGTTTTCCGGTCAACTTGCCCCTAAGCTGGCTCGGACTGCCGCGTCAACGCACCCGTGCATTACCCATGTCGGGAAATACGCCCTTTGCCCAAGAGTTTGACTACGCCATACTTGGGCCCATCAATCTTGGTCTAGGCCCCTTCGAAGAAGTTGCCCTATTCCATCGGCGATCGCGCACCCTCTTAGTCACCGATTGCGTTGTATCGGTTCCAGAGCATCCTCCAGCCATTATCCAGCAAGATCCTTATCCCTTATTATTTCATGCCAAAGACCACAGCGGCGAGATCGTGGAAGACCAGATGCAATCGCGCCTGAAGGGCTGGAAACGCATTGTTCTCTTTGCCT
This sequence comes from Candidatus Obscuribacterales bacterium, assembly GCA_036703605.1. Taxonomy (NCBI): domain Bacteria; kingdom Bacillati; phylum Candidatus Melainabacteria; order Candidatus Obscuribacterales; species Candidatus Obscuribacterales bacterium. Next base: position 2,333 of record DATNRH010000753.1, read on the forward strand.
TTTACTTTCGCCCTAGTGCTCTAGAGGTAGTCGGCACGCTACAGTCTATTCAGGATGCCTTTAAGGCCAGCGATCGCTCCCGTAGAGCCTACTTTGGCTGGTATCCCTTCCGCTGGCAAGACACCTGGGAAACCTCCTTTGAAGCCCTGCGGGCCAATGGACAACTTTTCGTTGCACCCATTTTACAAACCCTGATCCTTAACCGCGCTCCCGTAGAAACCCTGAATTGGGTTGAGCGGGTTGCCCGATGGGACTTTCAGCACATCATTCCCTGCCACCTCGATGCCCCCGTCAAAGCAACACCTGAACAATTCCGCCAAGCCTTTGCCTTTTTGAACCCCTATGGTGACCTCGGCAGGCTTCCCATGGATGACCTAGACTTTTTGCAGCAAATTGAACGCAGCCTCAGTCAACGGGGTATTACTCCGCCTGCCCGTCTGAATCGACCTTAACGCATTGTTTCGCAAAGCTTTGATGTCTTAATATATCCTACCCATTAATCGTTAAGTCCAGACTTCAACAAGCTCAGATGGTAATGATCTGGCTGGGTGTCACCTGATTTTTAAGAGCGATCGCCGGATGTCTGAGTCAACCGATCCAACCAAGAAGAGGCGCAAGACGATAGGTCAGGCAACTCTTGCAGGTATGGAACAATGACTGTCTTCAGCCCCATCAGAGTAATGGACAAGCGATCGCTCCTCGGGAAACCTACCCTTTGGAGTTGACGTCCAAGGCGTCAAACTCCTTTTCCCAGCGCTGATAGTTGGTCTTCGCCTCCTTGGCTAAGGGCGAAAAAGAGAGAATTTGAGACACCGTCCAATTCAGCCACGATAGCGGAAAGCGGAAGGGACGCTCGATGTCTAAAAACAGCACCGCCCGGTAGCCATCCGTATCGTTCCACACGGCATGGGGATAGGTGTCGTCAAAAATGAGACTCTTGCCCTCTTCCCAGTGGCGCGTCTGCCCGCCTACCTGAATGCGGCATTGCTCCTTCGGTTCTGGAACCATCAAGCCGAGGTGGTAGCGAATTAACCCCTTGTGCTTACCGCAATGCTCCGGAATCTGCTTGCCCGGACTCAAAATGGAGAAAAATGCTACCTTCAGTCCCGGAATATCCTTAAGCAGCTTCCAGGTTTCGGGGCAGCGATCGCAGTTTTTAGTTGCCTTAAACCCAAAAGCATAAAAATAGTAGGTTTTCCAACCATCATCAGCACTAATGCGCTTTTGGCGCGGCATGATGTCTTGAAAATTGGGCAGAGCATTCACATGCTGGAATACTTGCTCAAACTCTTGGCGAATCACCGACCAGTTGGCTTCTAGATCATTCGCCCAAGAAAACTGATCGTTCCTGAAAAAAATTGACTCCCCTACAAGGGAATAGTCCGGCACCATTTGCTCAATCTTTTGCACAATGGGGCTTTTGACAATTATACGAACCCAATCTGTCACGGTATACTCCTCATAAGATCCTCGCCAGAGGATCTATTGTGCCATGCTCCATCCTGGCTGTGAGAGAAACCTGTGACAGTCTTTGATGTGACAGCCTTTGAAATGATCTAAGCTGCCCTAGATGTTCCTTGCGCTCTGATGTATTCCATGATGTCCCTTTTTGAGCACTCTTGGAAAAAGGGGGCAAACTCTGATGCTCTCGTCATATCACATCCAGTTGAATGTTTTTGACTGTAACATCCTCATCCTGCCTTCGATCCCCCGCTTTGTCCCCTTGCCAAGGGATCTGCAGACATCTGGGTACTGCCCTCCGTCAGCACCAATTGCTGGAGGAGGGATTGCATCTCTTCAATGGATACGCCATATCGGGAAGCGATCGCCACCGGAGCCTCTGTCCCCAGTTGTCCTACAATTTGTTTACCCACATCGTTGAGCTGCACAAAGGTAACATTCACTGGGTTCCGTAAAATCCAGTGACCGTCATTCGTTTGAATCCAATGCATAGACTCTTTAAGGCGCGGCCCTGTTGTGGGACGGAGGGGGGCTACAGTCTCTGCATCCTCAGCCGAAGACGGCTCTTCCGCAGAATCAGCGACGCTGAGAATGCCTAGGTCAACCAGCTTATGCAGCAGATCAGCAATGAAGCTATCAGGCAGGTCTGAAAACTCCTGCCGACACACCTGCTGCACGCGCCGGATCGTGAACCGTCCCACAAAGTACCGCAAGGCATATCCTTCCATCGCCGTCATGGCATGACGTACCGCCACCTGCTTGCCCCGCAGCCAAACGTGCTGCCCATTTGGGTCTTGCAGCAGCACCCAGTGTAGGCTTAGATCTGGGCAGAGCCAGGTATCATTCAGTTCAGCGCGGACAGGCGGGGTAGATGTCATGACGGGAAACCTAGGAAAATGCCTCTACAAGGAATTACGCAGAACTGTCCAGTTTTTACGCAGCCCTGCATAAGCTTTACGACATCCTTAACAATTGTTAGGAAACTAGGAGGGGGTGATCGCTCCTTGAACTACGAGAATCAGTGGGGAGCGATCGCCCTTTGTAGTTGGGAGCAAGGAGGGCGATCGCTCCATACAATTGTAGAAGGGATAATCATTTGCAGATATCTAGCAAATAGAAGCTAGGAACTGATATAGTTCCTTGGATTACGATTGTCTATTTGGTGGCGATAAGGTGACACTCGAATTTCCAAGTGTAAATGATTTCCAGTTGAATATCCTGTAGTTCACACTCTGCCAGTCATGATGCCACCATTGATGGATTGATTGTAAGATACGTTAATACTAGACAAGTGTGCGTAGTAACTTCTTGTGCCATCTCCATGATCAACAATGACCAAATTACCGTACCCTTGATTATTCCAGCCTGCAAAAACTACTCTACCGTTTCTAACAGCATTTACTGGTGTGCCTCCTAGTGCAGCAATATCAACTCTGTAGTGGAACTTCGCTCGCCCTGTTTTAGGATCTCTACGCCAGTTATACCCACTATGAATTGAATAACCTGGTAATATATGTTGACATAGGTAGATTGCAGTGATGGTATGCAAATTTAGTAGTAGATAACGTCAAGATTTCCGCCGAAATCCTAACTCTATGGAAAAACTCAAGGGCGATCGCTGGCGATAAGATGACTCGTGTCTGTCCAGTTGGCGGAGCTAAGTAACTGGGCTTCAACAGGCATCAGCTCAGCCATAGTTTTATTGTCATTCGATTATACTCAAGCAACAGAGGACTTGGGTCTGTGAAGTAAGCAGCGTCTAAAATCTAGGTCGCGAAGATTGTGCTGACACATCAGGTAATGTCCTTTGAATTAATATCCTATGTACCTGAAATGTTCTTCAAGCAGTATGACGGAAAATTATGCAGCGATCGCTTTCTTCATACAAAATTAGTATTGTCCTGACATCGCTTTATCAAAACAATACACCTGCATATTTTTTGCTGAATTTTGCAGAGCTATACAATATACAACGTTCGATTCATGGTGTAGTTCTACACCATAACTATGGTAAGCCTCGTTGAACGGAACGATAGAATCAGGGATTTGAGCAAGTTTTCAGCTACATGTAACAATGATTAACAAGCATCGAGTTACTTTACTGATTCTTCATACTTGTTTTCGAGGATGTCTCCGTATAAACTCGCATGACTCTATCGAGTAAAACGCGGTAAGGTCTACGACCGTGCCAGTATTTTCCATGGTGCAATCGCTTGTCGAAAGGCGATCGCACGTTATGAGCAGGGTGTTTCTTATATTGAGCTTAGTTATGCTATGTCAAGTATGTCGAGGATCCGGTCGGCGCTGGTTTGTTGGATTCTTTATCAGCGGAACTGTTCTGTGGGGTTTGATACCTGCCAGTGTCCTTGCTGCTGAAACGCCGGATCAATTGGATCAAGATAGATCAGATCAATGGTCTATATTACAGGAGCGATCGCTGGTGATTGGGGCTGATCGATTAGTCGCTCAAGGTTCAACCCCTGATCTACCGCCACCTCAAGATTTGGTGCCGGAGCAGCCATCGTTTACCCCTATTCCTGATCTCTCACCGGAGCTGCCAAGTTCCGTGGATCTGAATATTCCGGAGGTAGATGTTATCGAGCCAGACGCTGTACCGTCAGACACATTTGTGGTACAGTCATTTCAGTTTTTGGGCAATACACAATTTACCGATGCAGAATTAGCTGCTCTTCTAGAAAACTACACTGGGCAAGTCCTCAGTTATCTTGACCTGATCGAGGTTACCCAAGCGATTACTCGATTCTATGTTGAGCAGGGCTATATTACCTCCAGTGCTGTGATTCGCTCCGATCGGTTGGCTGACGGGATAGCCGTTGTACAAGTTGTGGAGGGACAGGTTGATGAGATTGTAGTGACTGGAACTGAGCGGCTGCGATCCAGCTATGTGCGATCGCGTTTGGCACCAGGAACAACGGCACCCCTGAATCAGGAACGACTTTTAGATGCACTGCAACGACTGCAAAATAATCCCTTAATTGACTCTTTTGATGCCAGGCTGGTGCCCAGCGTGACGCCAGGATCTAGCACCTTAACGATTGATGTCAACGAGGCAGATTCATTCAGCTTAGACGTTGTGAGCGCTAACGATCGCTCTCCCAGTGTCGGTAGTTTCCGGCGGGGCGCGGTGTTGACAGAGGCTAATCTACTGGGCGGGGGCGATCGCCTCTCGGTGGGTTATAGCAATACAGACGGTAGCGACGTGATAGATTTATCCTATGGGGTGCCCATCAATGCTCAGGGGGGTGAACTTTCCTTCCGATTTGGGACGACATCGAATCGCATTATTGAACCGCCGTTTAATGAGTTAGATATTGAGTCTGCATCTCAGTCCTATGATCTAAGTCTACGGCAGCCGCTGTGGCAGTCAGCGCGTCAGGAATTTGCAGTGGGTCTGGCGCTGTCTCACTATCGCAGTCGCAGCTTATTAGACGATAGCGGTATTGCTCTATCGCCAGGTAGTGATAGTACTGGACGCCTTCGCATATCTGCCCTGCGGTTTTCCCAAGAATGGACGTCCCGCAGCCCTCGCAGTGTGTTGGCATTGCGATCGCAAGTTAACCTGGGTGTTGATCTCTTCGATGCTAGCCGCAATGATACGGAACCAGACAGTCAGTTTTTCAGTTGGCAGGGGCAGGCGCAGTGGGTACAGCTCTTAGCGCCGGATACATTACTCTATTTGCGTGGAGAGATGCAGCTTGCGGATCAGCCCCTTGTACCTGTAGAACAGTTTAGCCTGGGTGGATTTAACACGGTGCGAGGCTATCGTCAGGATGCAGTGATTGCAGATAATGGTGCTTTGGCGGCGGCAGAATTACGGCTGCCGGTGCTGCGGGTGCCGGAATGGCAGGCGGTGCTGCAGCTTTGTCCCTTTATCGAGGCTGGATGGGTGTGGAATCAGGGCGATCGCTCCCTAGAACAGTCATCGTTAGCCTCCATTGGGCTGGGTTTGCAGTGGCAGCAGCCCAATTTTACCCTACGCGTCGATTGGGCAACCCCTTTAACCACGGTGCAGTCATCAGAACGAACCTGGCAGGAAAATGGGGTGTTATTTTCCATTACGGCACAACCGTTTTAAGTTGCGATGATACTGTTGAGGAGTAAGATTATGGCCAGTCGATCATGGGTAATATATACAACTAGTCTGCTGGCGATCGCGGGGCTAGGCTCTCCAGCGATCGCTCAGATTGTGCCGGATGAGTCCCTCGGGGCAGAGCGCAGCCGTTTGAATCAGCGGGTGAATGTGAATGGTCGGCGCATCGATCAAATTGACGGTGGTGCCCAGCGGGGTCGTCATCTATTTCATAGTTTTCAAGAGTTTAACGTGGGCGATCGCCAGCGCGTTTATTTCACCAATCCCGCCGGCATCCATACTATTGTGGGACGGGTCACCGGTGCCAATGCTTCCACCATTCTGGGAACCCTCGGTGTTTTGGGGGATGCCAATTTATTTTTGATGAATCCCAATGGTCTAATCTTTGGCCCCAATGCTCAGTTAGACTTGCGCGGTTCGTTTGTGGGCACCACCGCCGATCGCTTAGTCTTTGGCCCTGATCTATCCTTTAGCGCCAGTCAGCCGCAAGCCCCGCCCCTGCTCACCCTAGAAGTTCCTATCGGTCTGCAGTTTGGGGCAGATCCAGCCGCGATTCTTAACCTAGGTATCCTAGAAGGAACCCAGGATCTCGTGCTAGCAGGCGGAGGAGTGGTGAGCACAGGACAGTTGATCGCTCCCCAGGGAACTGTGGCGATCGCCACCCCTTCTAGCCGCTCTCAGACCTTGTCTCATTTGGATCAGCCTCTCACCTTAATGCCAGTAGACTCAAGGCTTTCCCCTCGGTCTCAGGCTTCTCCGTATCTGATCACTACCTCGGGCTTGATACCGCTGACGGATCTACCGACGGTGGCGGCGGGGGACGTGGAGATCCAGGGGGTCAATGCCCAAGCAGCGATTCTATCTGCAGGCCAAGATCTGCGGCTGTTGAGTAGTCAACTGGTCACGCAACAGGATCTGACCCTTCTCGGTCAACATCAGGTATGGATTACAGATCAGCTTGATGCTCCCGTGACGGCGATCGCTGGGGGGGCGTTATTGATCCAAGGGCGCGATCGCATCCAAATTCAGGCCCTGTC
>DATNRH010000754.1 GCA_036703605.1 Candidatus Obscuribacterales bacterium
CGCTTGGCGAGCGCCTCCACTTCACGCGAGGCCTTCTTCAAATTGTACTCGTCCGAGGAGAACACCAAGACCCCGGCAGCACTGCCCAGAATCAGAACGGCAACCCCCAAGGCGATGACAATCTCAAGCAGGGAAAACCCAGCCTGAGCACTCTTACGGATTGAGATCTTTTTGGCTGCTGATGTCATCCTCGGTGCCCTCCTTGCCGTCCTTGCCTAGACTGATGATCTCGGGCATCGATGAATCGATCTTGCCGGGATAGCGGTAGATGTAATCGCGATCCCAGGGATCCTTGACGATCTTGGTCACACCGTGTGAGAGAAGCGCATTGAGGCCTTCGCTGGTGGTCGGATAGCGGTTCTTGTTGGTTTTGTACAGGCTGAGTGCATTGAGGTAGGTCTGCATGTCGCCCTTGGCCCGGGTGGGTTTGGCGCCCTCACCAATACCGCGCATGGCGAAGATCGCGCCACCCATGATCATCGCGATGATGCCAAGCACGATGACCATCTCAAGCAGGGTGAAGCCGGCCCGTGCACGGCGACTTTGGAGACGATGGGAATGATGTTTCATGGGAATAATGTGGAGAGGAGTTCGGGCCCGCCGGAAAACCGAGCGGGGCCATGCGGGTGGATAGCTTAGGATAAAGCGTTTCCGCGCTGCGCGCGCGTCTTTTTTTATTTCCGCTTTTGGCCGCCCCTGAGCTGAGGGCTGAGATTAAGCGCATCGCGGCCAAAAAAAGAGGCGGGCCAGAGCCCGCCTCACAGAGATGAATAAAATTTCCCTTCAGTCCATGCGACGACGGCGCAGCAGAAGCAGCGCACCAAGACCACCAAGGAGAGCCGTGGAGGGCTCTGGTATTGGCAAAAGGGCGACTGATGCAGGGAAGTCAAATGACCCGGGATCACTGTTCGCCTCACCACGAACCGATCCATAAACCACTTTAGCTGCAGTCTCGGCGTTGGCTGTAATATCGGCATTGCCGAACTCGCCACCTGAGACGAAAGTTGCTCCAGTGTTAAATATTGCAAATTGATTGGACGAAGCAATGTCGGCTTCGTTGAAAACTACAACGTAGATGGTATCACCAACCTGAGCAATGGGTGAAGCGTCACTGCTAGTATATTGAATACTATTATTCCAGATGCCATCCAGCGTGGAGGTCACTGTTCCAACTCCACCAACTTGAGTGAATTCATCGAGGATTGCTGTGGCGCTAAGACTGAAGTTCACCGATTCAGAAAATGAACCAACAGCCCAATTGTAGGTGCCTGCTGGAACAAGGTCATTGTTGGGTAAAACAAGGGCTATACCGG
>DATNRH010000755.1 GCA_036703605.1 Candidatus Obscuribacterales bacterium
TAGGAATGTTCGCGCCGGACAAATTCAAATCGAAATGACAAGGTAAGTTGTCAATGCCTTTGACCGCTACCGAAGCGAAGCTGGCCGCCAACATGAACTTGCAGGTGTTCCACGACAGCCATGTGTCTGACTTCAGCACACAACCAAGGGCTGCAGCCATTCGTTTAGAACTAGTCAAGGTCGTGATTGTCCCGCATAGCAGACCTTGGCACCAACTGCTCGGAATGGCTGCTTTGAGTTGGCCCACGGTACGCGCTGGGACGCTTCTGCGTGGGTGGGACTCTATGTAGATAATTACGCAATCCACCCACCCCACCTTTCCACCCTTTGTGGTTAAGCAGGCCCGCAAAGCCCATAAAAACTGAGCAAACCACCGCATCTATACAAAGAAACCCTTCATGGAGATGTATAGATGTTTACACCCTTTTTGCTGCTTATGGCGGCGGGGGTCAGTGTTCGGCTGACCTTATCCTGGATCCTTCGAGCGCGGTTCGGCCTCAATCTTGCGATCCCTCAAGCCCTTGCCGGGGCACTGCTGGTCTTGGCCTGTCTGCCAAGTTGGCTCCAACCCATCCCCTTGCCCATACCGCTTGGTCTGACCCTTGGGCTGGTCCTTCCTGACCTTCTGCTGACGCGGAGGTCGCTATGACGGACTGGCACCTCAAAGAAGACGATGTGGTTGTCCTACGTCCCCTCGATGACATCCCCGAGCACCTTTTCCAGGTCTGGGAAGTCTATGACGACTGCATCACCGGCTACTCGCTCACAGGTCCCCTCAAGGGTGTCTACGGCGAGCCCGGTATAGAGCTGATCCTGCGGGTCCACTCGCGCAGCACCTGAGGCCTCTCAGGGAAGGGGTTAAACCCAGCCCCTCGTTGAAAACCCTCACAAAAACCCAATCACACCAACAAACCGGGGCTATTGCCCCGCTAGGAGACGTCATGTCTACACAAATCAAGTATGCCTACAGACGGCATAACACATGGATCTACCGCAGGACCTACCCAGTCCAGTTGCAGGAAATCCTGGGGTCGTCGCTCAAGCGGTCCCTGCACACCGCTGATGCCAAGGTTGCTGCCAAGCGGGTAATGGAGCTCAACACCACCTTCGATGCGATCGTTCAGGAAGCGGAAGCACAGCTTGCCAACCCTGAGCACTCTTTGGCACCTGCACAGATCGCCGTGGCTGTCCCTCGCTATCAACGTGCCCGGCTCTTGGGGGAAGAGCAGGTTAAGGAGGTCGCTGCTGTCTATTTGGCAGAAGCCTCCAATCGCCTGCGTCCGGGCAGCTACAAGTCAGTCCGCTTTGCCTTGGAGTTGCTGAACTCACACCTCGGGGACCGCAAGCTGGGGGACCTGAACGACATGCTGGGCAAAGAGGTGCTGGGGTATGTTGCACGGCTGTCTCCCAACATCAGGAAGTACAGGGATGCTCAGGGGGCATCGCTGGCAGAGTTGGCGGCGCTGTCGGAGGAGTATGAGGACCTATCCCTGACTGCCCAAACCCAGCGGCGTATCTGGCGGCAGCTGCAGCAGTTCTTGGACTGGTGTGTTCGATCGGGAAACTTGGAGGCCAACCCTTGGGACGGACTGCAGGT
>DATNRH010000756.1 GCA_036703605.1 Candidatus Obscuribacterales bacterium
CCAGCACACTGCGATCCATGAAGGCCCCCGGATCGCCCTCATCACCATTGCAGATCACATACTTTTGATCGCCGGGCATTTTGCCCACCGTCGCCCATTTGAGACCCGTGGGATAGCCGCCGCCGCCCCGGCCCCGAAGACCGCTGCGGGTAATTTCGTCTACGACGTCCGCTGGGGTAAGTTCATAGAGCGCCTTATAGAGCCCTTGATAGCCCCCCGCTGCAATGTAGTCCTCAATTCGCTCCGGATCCAGCTTGCCGCTGTGCTGCCGAACAATTTTCATCTGGCGCGAAAAGAAGGGATGGTGAACATCTCCTTGGATCGGCGTCGCCTCACCGCCGTGCAGCGCGTCAATAATGCTGCTGGCGGTTTCCGGTGTCACCTCTTCATAGAGCAGCTCCTCCGGATCCACCTGCACCAAGGGGCCACGGCCGCAAAAGCCCATACAGCCAACGCCCACCACCTCAACGCGATCGCCCAGATTGGCGTCCTCCACCGCGTTTTGCATATTGCGCATCACGTCCAGCGAATTAGCCGCCCGGCAGCCAGTGGAGGTGCAGCAATGCACTCGAACACTTCGCTGTCGCTGCTTTTCAGTCTCTGCAATCTCTAAGAGTTCTGCCCAGTCCATACTATCTCCTCTTATCTAGGGATGAACCGCATCGAAGGGTCAGCCGTTCATCTAAATCTCGCGATCGGGGAATCGGTACTGAAGTCGGTACTGAGTCGGTGTTTAACTCGACTGCCAAGCCCGGATTTTGGCGATCGCTGCCTCAGGTTCTACCTTGCCGGCAATGCTGCCATCAAACACCACCGCCGGGGCAATACCACAGGCTCCTAAGCAACGAGCCGCCATCAGCGATACTTGGTCATCCTCGGTGGTCGATCCCACTTCAATGCCCAGCTCCTTCTCCAAGGCCTCCACCACCTTGCCACCACCCTTCACATAGCAGGCGGTACCCATGCAAACGACGCAGGTGTGAGCCCCATTGGGCTTCAGGGAAAAGAGATGGTAAAACGTTGCCACGCCGTAGACGCGGCTGAGGGGTAGTTTTAGCCCACGGGCAATGTAGGTTAAGGTATCTTCTTCGAGGTATCCAAAGGCTTCCTGGGCAACGTGCAGCACCTCAATCAGCGCATCTGATCGATATTGGTTGCGCTTCATGGTGATGTCGATTTTCTTGAAGCGGCGATCGCCTTCAGCCTTAGGAGATTTGGACGTTCCCTGAACAGGTTTTGCATCTGGCACAGATTGAACCGACGTAGACGGCATAGTGGTCTCCTCTCGTGGCGGCAGGTGGGCCCGGTTCTTGGCCATTGAGCCTAGCAGGGCGTCAAGGGTCGAGAAGCAGGGACAGTTTTACCCACAGAAAAACGGCGTCAGCGATCGCAGGTCATCGATCATCGCAAAGGCAGCCAAGGTGATTGGATGCGCACCTCAGCCCGTGAGAAGGCGATCGCGAACAGTTCCGTTCACCCCATCACTATATCAATGGCGATCGCATCTCGAATCATTTTTATAGAATTAAAAAATGTTTCTATAGGATTGGACTCACTTCAGTAAATGTTTGTATAGATTTCGTTCAACTATCATTTAATCTCTCATAGATAAACCCAATGATGACTCTTGCAATCGACTAGTGTTTTCAGGCTTAACGTCCCTGATTTTCATGCTTTTAAGCCAATATGGCCAGGAAAAGTTTCTATCATAAACCTAAGGCTGCATCGTAAACTACCGCATCTCAAACAAGACTTCAAACGTTATGATTAGGATGATTTAAGACTACTAAGTGTCTCGAAGACCGCCTTGTTTTTTACAACTTATATGTTGTTTTTGTGGCTTTTTCCTATTAGTTGAATCCATCATTGATCAGCGGATGCATGATGATCTAGGTTCACCGACTACTGGGTGAATAGAGGCGGGACAAAAAAATGCCGGATGGATAGAACCAATCCGGCAAGCTATGGGCGATCGCTCTCTGTTGAACTAGGCTAGAGAGCGGCAATGTCAATCAACTCAGATACTTATCTAGAGCAGCAGCATAATCGTCATACTTTTTCGCGCCAACAATCGTTTCTGCCACCTCGCCCTGTTGGAAAAACATCACGGCAGGAATGCTGCGAATGCCATAGCGCTTGGCCACTTCTTTGTTGGCATCTAGGTCTAGCTTCAGCACCTTGGCGCGATCGCTATAGTCATCGGCCAATTGGTCAATCAAGGGGGCAATCATTTTGCAAGGCCCACACCAGGTCGCCGTGCAA
>DATNRH010000757.1 GCA_036703605.1 Candidatus Obscuribacterales bacterium
AAAGCCCCTCTCCCCGTGGGAGAGGGGTTGGGGTGAGGGCCATCCGCGACTCCCTTCGCAACGCCGAGAAGCCCATCACGCCGTTTAGCTGGGAAATTGAGTTTCCAGAGGTGTTTGACCGAGAAAATCCAGGGTTTGATGCGATCGTGGGGAATCCACCCTTTGCGGGCAAAAATACCACCATCAACAGCAACCCTGACGGCTATGTAGATTGGCTTAAGGTTGTGCATCCCGAAGCCCACGGCAATGCAGACTTGGTAGCGCATTTTTTCCGCCGGGCGTTTACGATCATTCGCCACGGTGGGGCTTTTGGCCTGATTGCGACGAACACCATCGCCCAGGGAGATACGCGCAGTACGGGTCTACGATACATCTGCCATCATGGAGGCATCATTTATAACGCCACCCGTCGCTATCGTTGGCCGGGGGTGGCGGCGGTGGTGGTGAGCTTGGTACATATTTGGAAGCAAGCTGACGCAATGGAGGATACTCAATGAATGTCGAACTAGAGCAACGGCTACTCGAAAAAATTCGCCAAATGCCGATTCAGCGCATTTTGGAAGTAGAAGATTTCATTGATTTTCTGAGCCATCGCGATGGCGTAGCCTTCCCATCGGAAAATCGTTCACCGGCCCCATCCGTAACTCAGCCGGAGAATGGAACGGTGCCCCGGCGTTCTCCACCGTTGAGCATTGCGGGTGGTGGGCAAACCCTGGGCGACATGGTTAGCCCAATCGTGGATGAGGAAGATTGGGAATGTCTCAAATAGTGGTGCTAGATACCCATATTTGGTTTTGGTTTATCAATCGTGAGTTTGATCGTTTTCCAACATTCTGGCGCGATGAAATTGAGACAGCTCAGACTGTAGGCGTCTCTCCTGTATCCTGCTATGAAATTGCCTTGGCCCATCAAAAAAGACGGCTAATGTTGCCAACTCCCTTAGAAGATTGGTTATCACTAGCCCTTGCACCCTCTGGCATTGAGCTCATGCCGCTACAGGCTGAGGTGGCAATTCGGGCCGTAAATCTATCGCCCATGCATAAAGATCCTTTTGATCGACTCATTATTGCCACGGCGTTGGTCTACCAAGCCAATCTAGCCAGTATTGACACGCTATTTAAACACTATTCTGAACTGTCTGATGTGTTACTACCACAAACCCGCCAAGAAACTCCATAACGAATAGGTCAACATCATGCCAACCCTACCTCCCAATGTGCCGATGTTGCTGGATGGTCGTCCAGTGGAAAAAATTACCGCGTTTTTGTTTGCTAAAGGCGGCCACGATGACCCTCATGTATTGGTAGCGAATAAGAATAAGAGTTTCCAGGGCAGCATTGTATTGGGGATGGGTTTTACCTTTGATGACAGCAATCCTGACGCAACCTCGATTGAGGAAATGCACCGCCTGATTGAAAAAGATCCCCGCAATGCTGAGCGTATCTTTCCTTATATTGGTGGCGAGGAAGTGAACAGCAGTCCTACCCATGCCCATCATCGATATGTGATTAATTTTGGGGAGATGAGTGAGACAGAGGCTAGGCAGTGGAAAGATTTGATGGCAATTGTTGAGGAGAAGGTAAAGCCTGCGAGATTGGCTCAAAAACGCGAAATTCGTGCGCGATATTGGTGGCGATTTGGAGAAACAACACCTGCTTTGGTTAGAGCGATCGCTGAGTGCGATCGGGTTTTGGTTATCTCTCGAATTGGCAATGCGTTTGCTTTTACATTTTTGCCTAGTGGGGTAGTTTACAACGAAAAAATAGTTGTTTTCCCAATGAGTCACAGCGCCCCGTTTTGCATCTTGCAATCAAGAGTGCATGAAGCATGGACACGATTCTTCAGTTCTACGCTGAAAGACGACTTACAATACACCCCTTCAAAATGCTTTGAAACCTTCCCCTTTCCCGAAAACTGGGAAACCGACCCCACCCTAGAAGCGATCGGCAAAACCTACTATGACTACCGCGCCGACCTCATGGTGCGTAACAACCAGGGCCTCACCGACACCTACAACCGCTTCCACGACCCCGAAGAACGCGACCCCGACATCCTCCACCTCCGCCACCTGCACGAGCAGATGGATCGCGCCGTCCTCGCCGCCTACGGCTGGCCCGACATCGACACCACCTGCGGCTTCGCCCTCGACTACCTCGACACCGACGACGACCTCCCCCCGGTCGCTGCTGAGCGCATGGCCAGCGGTGACCTCTTCTTCCCCACCGCCGACGAAGCCGCCGCCTTTGATAGCCTAGTGCGCACCGGCAGACGTAAACTTCCCTGGCGCTACAAATGGCCCGAAGCCACCCACGACGAAGTGCTCGCCCGCCTCCTCGACCTCAACCAACAGCGCCACCTAGAAGAAGTGCGCGGCCATAAAGCAGCAGAGCAAAAAGCAGAGGGCAAAAAGCCGAAACGGGGCAAGTCCAAGCCAGACGCCCCTACAATTCCCGGTATGGAGGTGTAGCCCGTGAGCAAACCTATGATGGAAGAGGAAACCCTGGAGGCACTACCGTGAAACAAACTCACTACCTAACCACCACCGTCCAACCCGGTAGCCGCCTAGACATTGCCCTAGACGACTTAACCGTTGGCCAAACGGTAGAAGTCATTGTCATTATTCAAAAGCCAGATCAACCCCCCAAAGCAGGCATTGATCGGCGGGCCTTTATGAAACTGCCCATGGCAGAACGTCGGCAACTTTTAGCCACCCAAGCCGAAGCCAGGAGAGAACACTACACACAAGATCTAGACTGGCAAGATTGGGTAAACCTGGATGTAGGGGTCACTGATGATGAACCCTAAACGAGGCAAAATATGGCTAGTTAACTTAGATCCTACGATTGGTTCAGAAATCAAAAAGACCCGCCCAGTCGTTGTTGTAAATTCTGACTTAATTGGTAAATTGCCCTTAAAATAGGTCGTCCCCATGACCGATTGGAAGTCTTACTTCGTCTCCAATATTTGGCATGTATATATCGAACCTACAGAAGAAAACGGTTTGTCTAAACCTTCTGCCGCAGATGTTTTGCAGTTACGCAGTATCGATGCAAGACACTTTGTTCGCAGACTGGATGTTTTGCCTAGCGCTGATTTGCAAGAGGTTGTATTGGCGATCGCCGCCATTATTGAATATCAGGAGATAGCTTATGGATAATCAAGCTGATGGATGATCAAAATGTGATGGGTCGGAAAGCCCCGTGCGATCGCAAAGCCTTCCTGACCCTCATCCCCAACCCCTTTCCCAGAGGGCGAAGGGAGCCGGAACAAGGTTTTCAAATCGGAGTAGCTAACTATGAATCGACAGGAACTATTACAACGTATTTCTGTAAACCCCAACATTTGCTTTGGCAAACCCTGTATCAAGGGACATCGCATTTGGGTATCACTGATTTTAGACTTCATGGCCAGCGGCATGACGATTCCAGAAATTTTAGAAGAATACCCACAGTTGGCTATGGAAGATGTTTTAGCCTGTTTAGCCTATGGAGCAGAACTGGCGCGAGAACGATTTGTAGACATCTCCATGGAATCGATAGCATGAAGTTTAAGCTAGACGAAACTATTGGCGATCGTGGGCAAGATCTGTTGCGTTATCCCGATTTGTTAGAAGCCATGCAAACCTTAGTGAATGCGTTAAAAACCATGGATATTACTGAAAAGCTATGGATTATCCAGAAAGGAACTGTCCGCATTGATCAAGAAGAGCCTGAACCATGAGCCAAATAAAACACTTGCATCAAACGGGCGTTGCTGAATCTAGGTCTAAACCGCACCATCTACCCTCACCCTAGCCCTCTCCCAAAAGGATAGGGGACAAGAGTTTTAGCTCCCTTCTCCCTAGGTAGAAGGGGTGGGGATGAGGGCAATTCATCCTGCTATCCAGCAATGCCGCATCAAACGGTTGCAAGTCTGGCTTTTCCTCGTCTAGAGTGAGGTCCGCAAAACTCGACGTTACGAAGCTTCTAGCCCTACAAACATAAACCATGACCACCTCCGCCGAAATTCGCGACACGTTGGTGGATGCCCTCAACCTCGACCTCGTGGGCCCCACCCCCGACGACATCGCCCACGCCCAAGAAATCCTCGATCAAACGCCATCGAAGTGGTACCTCACCGGCTTTTTGGCCCCCTTCGGTGCGCCGCCTGATGTTCGCTCCGACGACGATGCCGACGACGATATCCCCGAAGCCGTCAGTCAGAACGACTCCAGCGAAGATAGCAAAACCCCCGAAAAAGCCGCCGCCCGCAAGGCCCTGTTTCCCTCATCCATGGGACTAAGCTTCTTGCTATCGGGCAAAACCACGACCCTAGATGCCCAGGTCAGTTGGGGTGACTACATCCCCCTAGAATCTGAGGAAGAAGACCTTGACGACGACCAAGGCAAATCTAAGCGCAAGAAAAAAGCAGAATACTGGCAGCGGGTGCCCCACCAGACCACCCTGACTATTCCCATTGAAGAACGGCCAGAGCCATTCGCGATCGACATCCCCGACGGCAGTGGCCTCAACCTGGTGGTCACCTGTCGCTCGGTACGAGACGATCGCTTTCCCTACGGCACCAAAACCGTGTCGGTTTTCTTGGTCAACTACCGTCCGGTGACCACTGGGGAGCGCGACGCCACCTTTGCCTTTCAGACCCATCTCAGCCTCCATTGCCCCGAGGGATTTGTACCCCGACCCGACCCGCGTAGCGTCAACACCAAAGACCCAGATGAAGCGATCGCCGCCCTCCAGTATCGCAACGACTACGAATTTGCCGTGGGTCACAACGTCTCCGCCCTAGCTCTAAACCCCGACGGCAGCCGCTGCACCGACGTCTGCACCACCTGGATTCCCATCGCCGAAGTGCCCCGCGTGGCTCCGAGTGCCCCCCAAGGGGTACAGCTTGGCATGGAATCTCTAGCACAAGCCGCCGATGCCGCCACCATTCGCGGCATGGTGGGGTCAGTGGTGACTGAATATCGTGCCTGGATTGCTACCCAGCGGGCCATAGCCATTAGCCCCCAGGATGCCGCCGATGTGGCCCGGAAACTGCTGGATCAGGCCAATTACGCCTGCGATCGCATCGAAGCCGGTCTTAATGCGCTCCAAGACCCCCAGGTGTTAGAGGCATTTCAGGTGGCCAATCGGGCGATCGCCACGGCCCGCCGCCGCCAGCTCAGCCAAGAAGAGGGGCAACCCCCAGAAAGCTTTGCCGAACCGACCTGGCGACCTTTTCAGCTTGCTTTCATTTTGCTCAACCTGGTGGGGCTGACTGATCCTAGCCATGGCGATCGCAAGACCGTAGACCTGCTGTTTTTCCCCACCGGCGGCGGCAAGACTGAGGCCTACCTGGGCCTAGCCGCCTTCACCCTGATTTTGCGCCGGCTCAAGTACCCCGGCATCCAGGCCGCTGGCATGAGTGTTCTGATGCGCTACACCCTGCGCCTGCTCACCCTCGACCAGCTAGAGCGGGCCTCGCGGTTGATCTGCGCCCTAGAGCTAGAGCGGCAAAACGTACCCGACAGATTGGGCACCTGGCCCTTTGAAATTGGTCTCTGGGTGGGCCAAGGGGCCACCCCCAACCGCATGGGCAAGCGGGGCGATAAGGATGAGTATTCGGCCCGAGAGCGGACGTTAGCCTTTAAGCGCGACAGCAAGAGCAAGCCCTCGCCCATTCCCCTAGAGCGCTGCCCCTGGTGCGGCGAGGGATTTACCACCAACTCCTTCCAACTCCTACCCACCGAAGACGCCCCCAAAAACCTTAAGGTTGTGTGCGTCAACCGGAGCTGCGATTTCCGCAGCCGCAACCCCCTTCCAATTCTGGCCGTAGACGAGCCGATCTACCGGCGTCTGCCCTGTTTCATCATCGCCACAGTCGATAAATTCGCCGCCCTACCCTGGGTGGGGCAAACCGGGGCCCTGTTTGGTCGCGTCACCCACTACCAAGACGGCGAAGGCTTCTGCAGCCCTGGCGATGCTACCCTGGCAGGTCGTCCCCTAGAGGCCTATCTCCCTCCGCCCGACCTGATTATTCAGGATGAGCTACACCTGATTTCTGGCCCCCTGGGAACGATGGTCGGTCTCTATGAGACGGCGATCGATGCCCTGTGCAGTCGCGAAGAGAAGGGCCAAATGATTCGTCCCAAAGTAATTGCCTCCACAGCCACCGTGCGGCGAGCCAGCCGCCAAATCCAGGCCCTCTTTGGCCGCAGTCACGTGGATATCTTTCCGCCCCCCGGCCCCGATCGCCACGATTCCTTCTTTGCCAAAACCGACTTTACCGTACCCGGTCGGCTCTACGTGGGAGTGGCCGCCCAGGGCCGCAGTCTGAAGGTGATTTTGCTGCGGGCCTATTTGGCCCTGCTGGCTGCCGCTCAAAAACAGTGGGAAGAAGCTGGAGGCAAGCGCAACAAAGACAACCCCGCCGACCCCTACATGACCTTGATGGGCTATTTCAACTCGCTACGGGAACTGGGGGGCAGTCGCCGTATTGTGGAAGATGAGGTGAATTCTCGTCTAACGCAGTACAGCGATCGCCTGCGGCAGGGCGAGCTAGTTGGCCCCTTCCTCAATCGCAAAATCGACGAGATGCCCGAGGAGCTGACGTCGCGGGTGAGCACCGACAAAATCGCCAATACCAAACGCCGCCTCTCTACCCCCTTCCACGACAAAGAACGGGTGGATGTAGCCCTAGCCACCAATATGATTTCCGTGGGACTCGACATCGTGCGCCTGGGTCTGATGGTGGTGCTAGGTCAACCCAAGACCGCTGCCGAATACATTCAGGCCACCAGCCGAGTAGGGCGGGCCCAAAATAAGCCGGGTTTAGTGGTGACGCTGATGAACATTCATCGCCCCCGCGATCGCTCCCATTACGAACGCTTTCAGAGCTGGCACAATAGCTTCTACCGAGCCGTCGAAGCCACCAGCGTCACCCCCTTCTCGCCTCGGGCACTAGATCGCGGCTTGGCCGGTGTCACCGTTGCCCTGGCACGATTGGGTGTGCCCGCGATGACCAGCCCCATGGGAGCCTCTAACCTGACTGACCAACGGGCAGCCGTCGAGGCCATGGTGGAGGCCATTGCCCAGCGGGCCGAGGGCCACAGTCCAGGTTTAGATCACGAAACGTCGAATAATCTGCGGGTAAGGGTGCGATCGCAGGTCATCGACCTACTCGACACCTGGGAGCGCATCTTAACCCGCGACCAGCGGCTGCAATACCAAAATGAGGCAGACTTAGCCCCGGCCCTACTGATAGACGCCCTAGATATTAAAGCTGAGAAGCGCCCCGCCGATGAGCGCAAGTTCAAAACCCAGCGCAGTCTGCGCGATGTAGAAGCCACCGTCAACCTGTGGATTCGCGATCCCTATACCCTGACTGCCGTAGAAGGAGACGAGGCATGAATCAGCCTAATAAACCCAAAAAAGCCAATGGCGAACTCCGCCAGAGCCAGTTACTTACGACCTTTGGCCCTGGCTCGATGGTAGACCTCCCTACCCGGTCAGTGATTATTTCGGGACTGAGCTACTGGAAAGGTGAAAAGCCCTACATCCGAGAAGATCGTCTTACATATAAGGTAGCGAAGAGCCTGAATCTGCCAGACGGGCACGACATCAAACTCTTAGGGCCCCCTAGCAAAACCAGCGATCCCAAAGCGCCTATCAGTGGGGTTGATGCCTTTGTATTTCCCACTTGCTTCCTTGCCCAGATCGATCGCACCCTTGATCGGGCTGGCAAAACCTACCGCACCCGTCCCCTGATTGCTTGGAGCGCCGTCAAAGGGGGAGCCAAGTTTGAAGGCAAGCGAGTGCAGGCCGTCCCGGTGCGCTTTGTGCAGGCATGCACCAATGGCCACCTCAGTGACATTAACTGGAATGCCTTCGTCCATAACGACGTCCAGTCCAAATGCCGAGGCCAACTCTGGCTGGATGAAGCCGGATCCGGCAACGACTTTGAAGAAATCTTCGTACGGTGCGAGCAGTGCGGCAGCCTGCGCCCCCTATCCCAGGCCAAAGTCCCCAACTCCAAGGTGCTGGGAGCTTGTGAAGGGCATCGCCCCTGGCTTGGTCCCCAAGGTAAGGAACCCTGTCGTCGCCATCGGGTCAGTGACACAGGTGAGATTATTGCTACCGACCAGCCTGAGTACAATCGACTGTTGGTGCGATCGGCCAGCAACGCCTACTTTAGCCAGATCCTAAGCGTCATCTCCATGCCTGATAAGGACGCTGACCTGAAGAAAGCCGTTGATGGCTTCTACGAAGAAGACCTACAATACACCGAAGATATTGCCGATGTCACCAAGGAACTGCGAAAGAATAAATTCTCAAACCTGACAGAGTTTGGTGCCGAGGCCGTCTGGGCTGAAATTAAGCGCCGCAAAGCCGGTCTATCTATCCCTGACAAAAGTATTAAACAGGTAGAACTGGAAGCCTTGCTAGCGTGCCCCGAAGAAAAAGGTAAAGAAGCCCCCTCTAGCGACAAAATCTTTGAAGGCTATATCCGCAACCCCAGTTTGCTGGATTCTAAATGGCAACCCTTCATCGATAAAGTCGTTCTAGTGCATCGCCTACGGGAAGTACTGGCCCTAATTGGCTTTACCCGTTTTGAAGCAGCCCAAACTAACATCGAAGGGGAAATCGACGACTTGGAAATTGGCGTCCGCAGAACCAACCTAGACTTTGAAACCCATTGGGTGCCAGCTATTGAGAACCTAGGGGAGGGGGTTTTCATCAGCTTCAACAAAGAACAGGTAGAACGCTGGCAACAACAAAAAAGCGTCAAAGAGCGAGGCAAAGCCCTCAGCCGTGGCTTTAGTCGCTGGGCCAAGAACCGAGGCATCCCTGAGGACAAGGACAACTTTCCGGGCGAAGCCTACATCATGCTCCATTCCCTCTCCCACCTGCTGATCACCGCTGTATCTCTCGAATGTGGCTATTCCTCCAGCGCCATCCGCGAGCGCATCTATGCCTTCCCCGACATCGGCTATGGCATCCTGCTTCATACTGGCACCTCCGGCTCCGAAGGCACCCTGGGAGGTCTAGTCGAAGTCGGTAGACGCATTGAAGACCATCTCAGCAGGGCTCTAGAGCAAGGCCGGCTCTGCTCCAACGACCCCGTCTGCGTCCAGCACAAACCCGATAATGTCCAGGAAGATCGATTCCTGCACGGGGCTGCCTGCCACGGTTGCCTGCTGATTGCCGAAACCTCCTGCGAACGACGCAACGAAATGCTCGATCGCGCCTTAGTCACTAGCACTGTTGAGAGGTTAGGGGCTGAGTTCTTTGCTGACGGAGTGTCCTGATGTCTCCTTTTGTACGGCTGAGTCGCCCGGCTCTGGTGGGAATGGCTGAGGCTCTAGAGGCTGGCAGACTTAGTCTGCCAGTAACCGCTGTCTCCCTCTGTACCTATATGCCTGAGCAGGAGTTAGCCGCAGTTGTACAAGAAATCAATCATCTGCACCAGCAAGGCATAACCTCCAGACAGCTTGCCTACATGCTCCAATTGCTGGCCGAGGAGCGTGCTGCACATCAGGCTAAACAAGATCAGGTAGACCTAGTGTGGACAGGGCCAGAGGTATCTGGTACCGAAAGCCGAGACACTGGCATTGTGGTGCGTGAGCTATTTAGCAGCGCTCGGCACAGCGTGCTAATTTCCAGCTTTGCCATCGACCAAGGCACCAAGGGTTATGACCTCTTTCGTCCCTTGGCCAACCGAATGGATACCAATCCTGACCTCCAAGTTAGAATGTTCCTGAACGTCAAACGTAAGTACCAAGACCGTACCCCAGCCTCTGTCTTGCTCCGGCAGTTTGCCGAAACCTTTCGCCACCACGTCTGGCCAGGTCAACGCCTACCAGAGGTCTTCCATGACCCTCGCACCATGCTGATGACCGCTGAGTCTAACGCCTGCCTCCACGCCAAGTGCGTCGTCGTCGATGAAGAGCGCCTGCTGATCACCTCCGCCAACTTCACCGAGGCTGCCCATGAACGCAACATTGAGGCCGGGGTGCTGATGCGCGATCGCGTCCTCGCTAAAGCCATTCGCTCTCAGTTTGAGATGCTAGTTGTCAGAAACCTGATCGAGCGCGTACCAGGCTTGTGAGATGAGATGAAAACCAGAAAACCTTCAGCATCTCAGCCCATGAAGTCGCTTAAAAGTCAGGACGCTATCTGTGGCCCCAGAGGAACGCCAGAAGACCTTGCTGTTGGCGGGCACCGACCAGAAGCGGTCAGCGACTACTCAGCTCGTGAGAGAGGATCTGAAGGCAGAAGGAGCCCTCGGCCAGAGTTTGATGGTGAAGCGGCTGAAGGCGAGGGATTTAACAGAGACCCAGGCGGGCTATGCCCACCACTTTCAGCCGGGGAATGTGCTGATTCCCCATAGCCAACTAGTTAACGTACTGGTGTAGGCTTTACTCATCGCTCTTACAGGGCTGTAGCTTTACTAATCTCAGCCTAAACCGTGTGAGCTTTTTACTGCTCAGCCAGCTTTTCAAACGCCCTCCAACCATTCTCGACCATTTTCCGCATTGCATTGAGTATAGTCGTGGCCTCAACCCTTCAAATCTCATCCCATCCCCATGATCATTCGCTGTTTTCTCCATAACGAGGGGCGTTGAATAATCGCGATTCCGGTCGCGTAGATCACAGTGTCGGCTGCAATACATGGAAAACCGCGATCGCTTCGGTAGAATTCGAGCAATGATGCCCAGTCATGTTGTTCCAGTGCCCTTTACCAGACTTCATTCACCGAACTGTACTGGTTAGGTGCCGTTTTTTCTGTCTCTTGCCATCCGGTTTCTGCCTCACCAACCGCCCTTATGACAACCCTTTACGATCTGTTTTTGCGCGGTGGCCCTGTCATGTGGCCGCTGTTGCTGCTATCGGTGCTAACGCTATCTTGTGCGTTAGATCGCCTCTGGTTTTGGTTTCGGCTACTCAGTCAGGAAGATCGTATCGTCCATGATGTTTTGGATGCGAGCCAGCATGATCTAGATGACGCACGGGCGATCGCCGAACATTCGCAATACTTACCCATTGGGCGTTTTTTGCTGGCTCCCCTAAAGCTCCACTACCCCACCCCCGAAACCTTTCGGCTGGCCCTAGAAGCAGCGGGCGATCGCGAATTTGCCCAGATGCACAAGGGCGATAAATTACTGGAAACGGTGGTGGCAATCGCGCCATTGCTAGGACTACTCGGAACCGTTACCGGTCTGATCGCCACGTTTAGCAGTCTGAACGTCGGTGGTGGTGGAACGACCGCTGAAGCCACAAAAGCGGCGGCTGGGATTGGAGAAGCACTGATTACAACCGCCGCCGGCATGATAGTCGCTATTTTGGCGCTGCTGGTTTACCGCGTTTTTGTATCGCTGCAAGCTCAGCAAATGGAATACTTTTCCGATGCCGGGAGCGAACTAGAGCTCATCTATCGTCAAGTTTGGTATGAGCCGTCTTATTTCTCTGAAGACCGTCTGCCACGGGCGATCGCGCCCCACGTTGAGACATCCCCATCCGATAGCGAACGCGACTATGCGGTTTAGACAACAGCGCCCCTCCGGCATTCCAGAGATTAACCTAATTCCCATGCTGAACGTCATGATGGGAATTCTGGCGTTTTTTGCATTGATTACCATGTCCCTCACGGCGCAGCAAGCAGTCGAGGTTCCGTTGCCCAGTAACCTAGCGGCTGGCCGCCCACCCACCGAACCGCTCCTTGTTGAAATGGATGCCCAAGGGCAGTTTATGGCTAACCGCGATCGCATTCGCTCCCAAGGAGAGTTAGAACGGCTGACGATGCGATACCTGGATGAATCACCAGACGGACAGGTCGTTTTCCATGCCCATGATCAACTGCCCTACAGCGATGTCCTCACCACGTTGGAGGCCCTGAAAGTGATCGGCGGCGATCGCGTCTCCCTTGCTATCGATTAGGAGAACACTATGCGATCGCGTCGAACTCGCCCCCAAGGACTTCCAGAGGTCAATCTTGTCCCTATGCTGGATGTTTTGATGACGGTGCTAACCTTTTTCATCATTATTTCCATGACGTTAACGGGTCAACAAATTCCAAATGTTAGCCTACCGATGGGTGGAGAAGCCAGTGAAGCCACTGAGGCAAGTCCGGATGCTGAACCCTTGGTGATTGGCTTAACCAATCAAGGGCAACTGATAATTGATTCACAACCGGTTTCATCGTCAGAAATGACCCAACTTGCGCAAACCTATCTCGCTCAATACCCAGAGGGGACAGTCATTCTCAAAGCAGATGAGTCTTTACCCTATCGTGATGTTCTTGTCGTGCTGCGATCGCTTCGAGATATTGGGGGCGATCGGGTTGGGATGGCAACTCAGGCTCCGTAAAACGACGTATGCGCAAAGGCTCCTTCGTTGGCGTTAAATCACATAATGTTTCAATTGATTTTGGACACGTCAACCATTGAAAAGCCAAGAATTATGATTTCAAATACCACGTTCTAAGCTCAATAACCCAGACGTCAAGCATTCAGAACATTCTTGTTTCCAGAATGTCTAAAATTCACGCCCAAACACTCCAGTGAAATCAACACTGTTAATTGATTTTGCAACAATTATCTTAACCAAACAACAATCTTTTGATAACACATTGATCGCCAATCCTAAGCCATTCTCTTAACCTTAAATCAGTATTCTCTCAGTGGCACTGTTGATGTAGATCTATAGCACTGCGGAGTATACCCATGGTAGTGAATTCTCAACGCTCTAAGACGAACCGCTTCATCGCAATGATGGCAGCAACCGCATTAACCACCGTTGGGTTAACCTCACCGACTGCGATCGCCCAAACTCCCCTGATTCAGATCGACGGTTCCAGCACCGTGTTTCCAATCTCCGAAGCCATGGCAGAAGAATTCATGAGCACCAACGACGCCAATGTTGTCGTTGGGGTGTCTGGAACTGGTGGCGGATTCGCTAAATTCTGCGGCGGTGAAATAGACATTAGTGGTGCATCACGCCCCATCAAACCCGAAGAGATGGCCGCCTGTGCAGAGGCTGGCATCGAATATGTTGAAATTCCCGTTGCCTACGATGCCCTCACCGTTGTTGTTAACCCAGCCAACACTTGGGCTACTGAACTGACCGTTGAGCAACTCCAACAAATTTGGGAGCCAGCGGCAGAAGGCGTTATTACAAGCTGGAACCAAATTGATCCAAGCTGGCCCGATCAAGAACTTCTCCTGTTTGGCCCAGGCGCAGACTCTGGAACCTTTGATTACTTCACCGATGAAATTGTGGGAGAAGAAGGGGCAAGTCGGGGAGATTACACAGCTAGCGAAGACGATAATATTTTGGTTGTCGGTGTCCAACAAAATGACGGAGCGATCGGATACTTTGGTTTTGCCTATTACCAAGAAAATCGGTCATCCCTCCGTTCTATTGCCATTGATTCTGGGAATGGCCCTGTTGCCCCCACACCTCAGAGTGTCAACAACGGAACCTATACCCCTCTCTCACGCCCAGTGTTCATCTATGTGCGCACTGACGCCCTAGAACGCCCAGAAGTCGAAGCTTTTGTGAACTACTACATCAGCAGCGCTCCCAGCGTTGTCCCCTTTGTTGGCTATGTCCCGTTATCCGCTGAAGCCTATGAAATGGCTCAAACCTTAGTCAATGAGCGGGTAGCAGGAACAGTCTATCAGCAAGAAACCAGCGGTCAAGATATTGAAGTCGTCATGGGCTTAGAACGAACCCTGACCCCAGTGGAATAGAATAGGACGCGAATGCTTCTCTGATCTATGGAGTTGGAATACACCCCAAGCAAAAACTGCCCTAACTAAGATGTTCAGGAATACATCTAGCTATCCTACTTGGATTGTGAGAGAGGTTCCGCAGAAACCTCTCTCACAGCGCTTATTGTCATGAATAAGTTATCTAGGATTTTCTGCGCAAGGGTAGGCAGGATCAACCCAAGCTAGACGCCTCGCTCTGCAAGGCATTTAAAGCTCTGCAAGGCATTTAAAAAAGGACTCATCCACACGTTCATGGCTGGGGTGGCTCATAAATCTGCTCCAGCTTATTTTCTAAACCATGACCCCACAAACACGTCCTCTAATTTGGCGACTTCTGTACCACCCCATGTTTGTGATTTCAGCGGCAGTCCACACGGCTGTGCTGGTCATGCCCTTGCCAGAAGAACCGGTTGTTTTGGAAGAACCGGAAGTATCAGAAGACATTATTGGTTTAGCCAGTTTATCGGCGACTCCGCCAGCGGAACCGGAACCGGAACCGGAACCCCAACCGACCCCCGCCCCCCAGCCTGCACCAGAACCTGAGCCCGCACCCGCACCGCAGTCCTCTGCTCCTGCATCCACTACGCCACCCGAAACTGCTAGCGCAGCACCAGATTCGACCGAGGCAACCGAATCATCTGAACCAACCGAATCGCCTGAAACCACTGACTCTACTCCACCGTTTGATCCCACTGTTCCTCGGCAGCAGTTTGTCTCGAACTTGGTCAATTTAGACGGCGATGTAACGGCCATAGGGATTGTGCCACGACCGCAGGATGTGGCTGAACCCGATGCGTTTTTTGATGCCAATGGCGATCGCCGGGAAGGGATTAATGAATTTCGTTGGCTGAACGATCGCCGCATTGATGATGTGTATCAGGCGCTAGAGAGCCGGTATCAGCAAGCCGGCATTACCTTTGAGCCGATTGAACCCGGTTACGGCGGCGGTGATCTGTACGCCCTAAAGACCGAGGATGGTGAACCCTTTTTCTATCTCAACCTTGCGCCGGCTAGCAGTGGCGGAGTATCCACCATTTTGGTGGTCTGGTCGTTTAACCCCCTTGATCCCAGCGGTGCCCTATCCGCCCAGTCGTCAACCGATCCTTAGCTATCCATAACGGAACGGTCTATTGCAGGGGCAGCGAAGAGTAAAACTCAGCCATGTTTGAGAAGCCTCGCTCCGTGAGGCTTCTCAAAAATGAAATGCCCTAAACTACAGGATGATTGCTCTGCCAGGGAGCGATCGCACCATTCGCTCAGTCTCGGGTTGCGCTACATAAATGGTCGTCATTTGATTTGTCCTCAACGCATGGGAAGCGATTGTTAGTGCCCTGTTGCCTCCAATCCAAGAATGGCCTTGTGGCGGCAGTGCAGTCCCGATAGTTCTATCGTTGCAGGGGGCGATCGCTTCCCATGTTGCATCCGAGGTGTGATGCTCCCGTGGCATCGACTTCCTGGAGCGAAGGCCCCTCTCTTCTACCTTGCTTCTGCTCCCATTCCCGCAGGTCAACCTCATAGTCCGAGGCGGCATACTCATACTCCTGATTTGCCTCCACCTGAAGTAGCGAGAGCGGCCCCAAAATCTGCCGCTGAATTGGGCTTTTCTTACTGCCCGCAGGGGTCACCAGCCCTGTGAAGATAATCAGCGGCACCGCAAACCCCATCCCGGCATCAATCTCTAGCTCTGTACCGACCCGTAGCAAAGATGCCGCCACCGGCAGCAACGTCACCAGCATCGCCGCTGGCGTTGCACCAATCCAGGCAGCAATCTGCTCCAAGGGTTCCGCTAGATCGGGATGAAGGTAATCTCGTAGTTCCAACTGATAGTCACCGATTTTGAGCAGCCGGTGAATTTCGGCTCTGCAGTCGTCCCGCTCCTCGGGCTGAAGCCCTATCTGGAATTGCGTTTGAGGTTGAAACACTTGAAAGCGGGTGATGGGACTCGAACCCACGACATTCAGCTTGGGAAGCTTTGCATCAACCGTTGATATAAAAGGATCTTAGAGCCTAAAAATTTCTGCTACCTCAAATCTACCCCAATCTGAATATCGTTAAGAATTCCTACGACTGTCTCACTGGTATGCTGACGGTCCTCTGCCAGATGAAGGTTTGTCCTAATTGGCTTCAAGCTATG
>DATNRH010000758.1 GCA_036703605.1 Candidatus Obscuribacterales bacterium
CGTGGTTATATACTTCTTTCCTATGCCGCAGAGCCAAGCAAGGCTGTTGAAGACTTTAAATATGCAGCCAGAAAAGTAGCTAGTCGTGCTGAAGCTTATCTGGGACTTGCTAAGGCATATGAGTCTTTGGGAGACTATGAAAACTCAATAAACTCTTATTCTAAAATCATAAATAATCCAAAGACCTACGACAGAGTCATGGTGCTGACTGCTTACGCGGGGCGTTGTCTGTCTGAATTTTCATATGCTTTATTGTTAGCTAATGAAGAGATGCACAAAGAGGCAGTGGAGCAGTTTAATTGCTGTGTTAAAGATTACCAGTTGAGCAATATTAGAAATCAAAATTTTTATGCTGAGATTTTTAAGAATAGATGTTTATCATATATGTCTTTAGGGAGAAGGTGGAAGGCTAGGTTAGATGCTCGCCTCAAAGGTTTGAAGACAAAAGATATTGAAGGGCTTAAACTTACTAACTTAGAAAAGATTTCTGCTGCCATTCTGATTCTATGTTTGCTGCCCGCTGGCTTTTTCTGTGCCAGAGAAATTCCAAATTTAGGCATATTCTCATCTTTTGAAAGATGGTCTAACCAACAATTACTCAAAGAGTGATTAGAATGTGCTGAAAGAGTTGAACAGCCTTTGAAAAGCTGTTTGTGTTTTCATAAAGTTTTCAATTTTGAGATTCTCTAACTGAGGTGTATATCACTAGTTGTGATGGGCCCTGGCACTCTAAAGCTAAGCGATCGCCCCTCTGCCATCGTCAAACCTTCAACTCTGGGATTATTCTAGCTGATGCGTCTTGGGATCTAGAGAAAATGGAGAATAGGGGATTCGAACCCCTTACCTCTGCGGTGCGATCGCAGCGCTCTACCAATTGAGCTAATTCCCCCTGCCGCTATTTTACCATTGACCTTCCTAGCTTCACCCTACTGATTGACGCAATTCGGCCCCATTGAACACCTGCTGCACCCGATCTAGCTCCAGCTCCGTCAAATAGTCCACGGCCCAGTTCGCCTGCCGCTGCATCATATGATAGGGGTAGGTATTTGCCACCCCCACCACCGACATGCCCGCCGCCTTGGCTGCCTGGATGCCCGCCGGTGTATCTTCAATCACCAAGCAGTCCGCTGGCATGAGGTTGAGGTTGGGCTGCTGGGCATTTAAGCGAGCGATCGCTGTCAGGTAACCATCCGGCTCCGGCGGCCCCACTAGGTAGTCCTCGCCTGATATCACCGCATTGACTTGATCGGCCAAGTGACTGCGCTGCATCACGTAATCGACCTCAGACCGCGACGCGCCACTCACCACCGCGATCGCCACCTGCAACGTCCGCAGTTGGTAGAGCAAATCCGTCAGCCCTGGATAGATCGGCAACTTGGCTTGATCGTCCAGCAGGCGTTGATAGCGCTCCGCTTTGCGATCGCACAACCGTTTGAGATAATCCTGGTTCATGATCCGCCCGCGCCGTTCAAACAAGTCTGTCAAACAATCGCGATCGCTCCGGCCTAGGCACAGGGGCGCAAATTCTTCCCCGTTGGGTCGCAGATTTTCATCTAGGAGGAGTTCTTCCAGCAACTGTTTGCGGATCTCTTCATCGTGGATGATCACACCACTACAGTCGAACAATACAGCTTTTAGCGGCATAACACGTCGTCAATCGTCATCACATGTTTTAGCGTACCCTATGGGTTTACCACGACAGGCGGCTGGTCGAGGTGATCAGCAGGGGATGGGCCCACCACAGCAAGCCGATAAAGATAGCGATTCCCAGATAGGAGGGGCGCAAAAATTCCAGCGGTTTCAAAGTTTGCCGACCTTGAGCGATCGCCAAAAAGGGAATCACCGACGTCCGTTCTTTCACAGCGGTAAACGCGTCACCATAGCGCGCCAAGAGGCGGCGATCGCCATGCCAAACGCCAAATAGATGATGGGCAATGAGACCCAGGCAAGTCACCAGCATAAAGGTTGTCCCCAGCCACAGCGCATGGGCTACGCACCAGATGACTTGGCCAACCATTTGGGGATGGCGGGTGATGCGAATGATGCCCGTTTCGTAGAGATGTACCTGGGGTTTCTGGATAGCGGCAATTTCCAGCAGGTTAAACGTCGCGGGGTAGAGAAAGATAAACGACACCGCCGATAAGATCCACACCAACGACTGCATCCCCGGCACGCCCTGTAGGTTCCACAACTGCGCTCCGTCGTAGCGATGGTTGATGAAATAGATAATCAGCACCGTGGCAAAGGGAATGCTGACGAGGGCAAATAAGACGCGGTAGAGCCGTGCCCCAATCACTGCTTCTACCCGCGATCGCAGGGATGCTAGACCGCTATGGGCGATCGCAAATCCAGCCAGCAGGGCCAGCATGATCAAATGGCTGGAGGTCAACCAAGGGAGGGTCATAGAGTTTTAGACAGGGAGTTCGATACGCCACGTTCTAGCTTAACGCTAGAGGCTAATCCAGCGAAACCTGTGGACTCCAGCGATCTTGAGCGCGGAAGGTGCGATCGCTGGGGATGGGAGCCACGGGTTCTGTCAGGGTAAACGTACCGGCTTCGATCCATTGCTTGAGTTCTAGGGCCACCTGGCGCGAGAGGTAAATGCTTGCCAAGGGGGCAGAGCGCACCGATCGCCCTTCTAGGGTGATGCGTCCAGACTTGAGCTGGGCATAGCTGACTAGACCAAAGGTGGGGCGCACCCGCCGGGGAATGGAAAAGTCTACCACCGGGGCCACCAAGTCCTGATCTTGCACCGCGCAACGCTCCACAACGGCTTCCGAGAGCACCGGCAGAGGAATCCCCACGCCGATCATCAGGGATGGCCCATAGCTTTTGAAATAGCAGCCCTTCACCCACTTGGGCGACATCTGTTTTGCATCGCCAATGAGCGCCAGAGTGGCGGCGGGGCCAATGGGGGTTTGGTTGGGCAATCGTTTTTGTAGGGGAAAATGCTGGGTGCCTTCCCAGGACACATAGCCGATGCCGCCGCCCAGAAAAATGCGGCTGCCGATGCCGATCAGCTGGAGTTCGGGATCGTTGAACAGGGGAGAAATGGCTCCGGGGTTGGAATAAACAGCATTGCCGAGGCGCGGCTGCAGCGGACCTAGGTAGGTGTAGAGCGGGCGATCGCCCCCATTGACGCCCACAATGAAGTTTTGGTAGAGATTGCGGGGATTAAACAGGTAGAACTGGTTAATCGTATCGGTGGTGATGGTGGTTTCAAAGGACGGGCAAGGATAGCAGTCCGTCACCTGGCCGATCGCCTGCAGGTGAATCGGCTTACCGGCAATTAAATCTGCAATCACATGCCCGCCGCCGCGATCGCGCCCTTTTTGCCCCACCGGCTCATCCACCTTACTGTCCTCCACCATGGACAGATCCCCTGGCCCGGTATAGCTACAGGGCTGGGTCGCACCAATGTACAAATCCACCGCCCCAAACCCGGAGTAGGCCAAGACCCCATCCAGCCAGCATTGGCGAATCTTAATCGGCGGATCCGTATGCCCCAGATTGATGATCGCTCCGGAAGACTCCATCGTCTCAAAGGTGCCCGTGGTTACCACGTCTACCTGCTGGGCCGCTTGGGCAACCCCCACCTCCAGCACCCGGGCCTTCAGCTCCTCCACCGTCCAAACAACCGCCGTCTGCCGCTCAATTTTTTCGTTAATTTCTGCCAGGGTTCGTATCACCGGTGCAGCACTCCATAGTTCAGGGAAGACTTATCGGCGCGACCAGGCATCCCAGCCCAGGGCGATCGCCACCAGAATAGACGGAGCCACCACAATCACAGCGGCGGTGGCCGAGGTGCCCGTCAACGGTAGGTAGGGGCCACCATACTTAATGGCCAGGGAAATCACCAAAGATGCCAGCAAAACCTTAGCCAGAGTACTTAACACCACGTACTTAACACCACAGTCATCACAACGAGAGAATCAGCCGATGGGATCGCAGCAGACCGGGGTCTAAACTTCAACGCTGCGTCTCCATCAGCTAGTGACATCCTACACCTAGCCGCCTGTCAACGCGCGATCGCCCCCAGATTTCATCCCCATCGCCCCTCAAACCCAGGGAAATCTAGCCAGCCACCCGGATGCAGCAGCAACATTCTGCCCAAAAACTCGGCTCCTTTCTATAGTTGTTCTAAAGTTCAGTTCGCTTCTGAGAAGACCTTCTTAAGATAGGAGGAAGAGCGATCGGCTCTGAAACATGGGCAATCACCATTCTTCACCCATCAGCGCATAATCCTGTGCCCGTGTTCCATCCTCTAGCCCAAGGCGATCGCCCCGACGCAATTCAGGAAGGAATCCATCATGGCTGATCCAGCCCACGATCTCGAATTCACCCATAAGTACGCCCTCGATCGCGACTGTACAACCCTGTCGCGCCATGTTCTGCAACAGCTCCATAGCTTTTCCACCGATGCCCAAGACCTCAGTGCCTTGATGAACCGCATCGCCCTGGCCGCTAAACTTGTGGCCCGTCGCCTTAATCGGTCAGGCTTAGTGGAAGATGCCCTCGGCTTCACCGGACGCACCAATGTGCAGGGTGAAGACGTCAAGCGCATGGATGTCTATGCCAACCAAGTCTTCATTTCCGCCTTCGAACAAAGCGGCTTAGTCTGTCGCTTGGCGTCAGAAGAGATGGAAAACCCCTACTACATCCCAGAAAATTGTCCCATCGGCCGCTATACCCTTCTCTATGACCCCATCGATGGCTCCTCCAACGTTGATATCAACCTCAACGTAGGTTCTATCTTTGCCATTCGTCGCCAAGAGGGTGAGGATCTCGATGGCACCGCTGCCGATCTGCTGCAAAATGGTCACCAGCAAATTGCCGCTGGCTACGTGCTCTACGGCCCCACCACCATGCTGGTCTACTCCATCGGTCAGGGCGTTCATGCCTTCACCCTCGACCCCAGCCTAGGCGAGTTCATTCTGTCTAGCGAAAATATCCAAGTGCCCACCCACGGCCCTGTCTACAGCGTCAACGAAGGCAACTTTTGGCAATGGGACGATTCCATCCGCGACTACATTCGCTACGTCCATCGCCACGAAGGCTACACCGCTCGCTATAGCGGCGCACTGGTGGGCGACTTCCATCGGATTTTGTTCCAAGGCGGCGTGTTTGTGTACCCCGGCACGGTGAAAAACCCAGAGGGCAAACTACGCTTGCTGTATGAATCTGCACCCTTAGCTTTCTTGATGGAGCAAGCCGGGGGGCGGGCCAGCACCGGTACCCAGAACATTATGGACGTGATCCCCGATCGCATTCATACCCGCACACCCCTGATTATCGGCAGCCAGGACGATGTAGCGCTCGTTGAATCCTTCATTCAAGAACGCACTCGGGAGCAAGATGTCATGCTTAAGCATCCCTAATCCTGCTCAGCCTTGAGATAGAATCGTTCCCTTCGTTTCCCCACACGTCTTGTTTATCCCTTGTTATAGTGAACCCCGCCTATGGTTACCTCGCTCGAAAATCCCCTGCGCGTTGGTCTTCAGCAAGACCGCATTCCCGAACCTCAAATTCTCACGATTTTCGGGGCCTCCGGTGATCTCACCCACCGTAAGTTGATTCCAGCCATCTATCAAATGAAGCTGGAGCGCAAACTGCCTCCAGAGCTAACCATTGTGGGCGTCGCGCGGCGTGACTGGAGCCATGACTATTTCCGTGAGCATTCCTACAAAGGGATTCAAGAATTTGGGGGCGGCATTGTCTCCGAAGAGATTTGGAATGACTTTGCTAAAGGACTTTTCTACTGTTCTGGCGATATCGACAACCCCTCCAGCTACCATAAGCTCAAAGCCTTCCTAGGCGAGTTGGACGACCAGCGAGGTACCCGAGGCAATCGCGTTTTCTACCTATCCGTTGCGCCGCGCTTCTTTGCCGAAGCCACCCAGCAGTTGGGAACCGCGGGCATGTTGAGCGATCCCGCTAAGCAACGCTTAGTGATCGAAAAGCCCTTCGGCCGAGACCTCAGCAGTGCCCAGGTGCTCAACCGCGTCGTGCAGCAGGTGTGCTCGGAAGAGCAGGTGTACCGCATTGACCACTACCTCGGTAAAGAAACGGTTCAGAATCTCCTGGTTTTTCGCTTTGCCAACGCCATTTTTGAGCCCTTGTGGAACCGCCAATTTGTCGATCATGTGCAGATTACCGTGGCGGAAACCGTGGGGCTGGAAGGACGGGCGGGCTACTACGAGACCTCCGGAGCCCTGCGGGACATGGTGCAAAACCACCTAATGCAGTTGTTCTGTCTTACGGCCATGGAGCCACCTAACTCCCTGGATGCCGACAGTGTGCGCAATGAAAAGGTGAAAGTGGTACAGGCTACCCGTTTAGCTGATCTTGACAATATTGACGCCTCTGCCGTCCGGGGGCAATATACCTCAGGCTGGATGAAGGGACAGGACGTTCCAAGCTATCGTAGTGAAGAGGGGGCTCCACCCGATTCCACCACACCCACCTATGCGGCTCTGAAGCTGTCCATCGACAACTGGCGCTGGAAAGGGGTGCCGTTCTATCTACGTACCGGCAAGCGGATGCCTAAGAAAGTGTCGGAGATTTCCATCCACTTTCGCGAGGTGCCCTACATTATGTTCCAGTCGGCTGCTAAGCAGGTAAACCGCAATGTGCTAGCGCTGCGGATTCAACCCAATGAGGGGATCGCCATGCGGTTTGAGGTAAAAACACCAGGGAATTCCCTACGAACGCGATCGGTGGATATGGACTTCCGCTATGACGCGGCTTTTGGGCAACCCAGCACGGATGCCTACAGTCGCCTGTTGATCGATTGCATGTTGGGGGATCAAACCCTCTTCACCCGAGGCGATGAGGTAGAAGCCTCTTGGCGGGTCTTAACGCCTTTATTGCAGGTATGGGATGCGCCCGCCCCACCGGACGCTATCTCTCTCTATGAAGCTGGCACCTGGGGCCCCGTGGAAGCAGAAATGCTGCTGAACCGAGATGAACGGCGCTGGCGACGCTTATAGATCTTGAACTGGTGGGGGAGGCGATCGCCTCCCCAGAGGTAGAGGTATTGCGCGAATCATGTCTAGCTAACTGAGGAATCTACACGTATGACACCGACCCCAATTGTGGCGCTTCAGAAGCCCAAGGATATTTCGCTCCACGAAATCGAGACAGAGCTGAGCAAAATTTGGCTGAGCCAAAATAGCGGCAGCGGCACCCCCATCGCTACCCGCGCCGCCACCTTTAGCATGGTGGTTTATGAGCCGGAAGAGTTTCAGCAACTCCTAGCAGGGCTGGGCTTCTACTCCGGCCCCATCGACGGTATCCATGGCCCCCTCACCAAAGCAGCGGTGAAGGAAGCCCAAATTGCCTATAACTTGCGGGTGACGGGACGGGTTGATCCCACCACCCTATCCCGCCTACGGGAAGAATTTGCCAAGCAGCCGGACGAGCGCACCCAGATTACCAACCTGAATGCTCGGGGATTCAGCATCAGTGATGCGATCGCTGCCCAGAATCCCTGCCGAATCATTACCCTCTGTCCAGTGCTAGGCGACGACCAAGGGGTATCGGCCCAGGTATCCGCCTACTGTCCCGTGCAAAAAGGCGGCACAGGCAGCAACCTAGTCTGCTGTGAATACATCACCCTACGGGGTACTAAAGCCGCCCTAGAACGAGTCAGCGATATCGTCGCATCCTTGATGATTCCTGACCTGCCTAAATTTATTTGGTGGAAAGCAACCCCCAACCCAGAACAAACCTTATTCCAAAGCCTCACCACCGAAACCAACTGCATTATCGTAGATTCCAGCTACTTTAGCGATGCTGAGTCGGAACTGCTCAAAATGCAGCACTTGATTGAGCAAAATACCTTCATTGCAGACCTCAACTGGCATCGTCTGTCTCCTTGGCAAGAATTGACTGCCGCAGCGTTTGATCCACCAGAGCGCCGTGACTCTCTGGCCGAAATGGATCAAATTGCTATTGACTATGAAAAAGGTAATGCCGCCCAAGCCCTCATGTATCTCGGCTGGTTGGCCAGCCGCCTAGGTTGGAAACCCGTGGAGTATCAAGCTACCGGCGGCGACTACGACCTGCGGCACATTTACTTTGAAGGTGCTAACCATCGGCGAATCGAGGCCGAACTAGCCGCCATCCCCACCGCCGACTGGGGCGAAATCATGGGTGACCTCGTCGGTATCCGCCTTACCTCCACCAATCACAACGCCGATTGTTGCACCATCCTCTGTTCAGAAACGACCGGCTGTATGCGCATGGAAGCCGGCGGCAGCGCCCAATCTTGCCGCACAGAGCAGGTGAGTGCCTTGTCTGACCAACGGGCAGAGGCCCTCATGAGCCAGCAATTGCAGCGCTGGGGTCGAGATATGCTTTATGAGGAAAGCCTGGCCGTTACGGCTGATATCCTGGCTTTGCGCGATCGCTAAGAATAGAGATAAAGGTGTTGCTGAATCAGAGTATGAATCTTTTGCTAGAAGCGCTAAGACTCTATGCAAAAACCTGCGATATCATATTGCTATTCAGCAATGCCGAAATAGAAATCTAGGATCGAACGCCCCTCTATAGCAAAGAAAGAGTTGGTTAGGACGCTATTCTAAATGCCTCTTGGACAGCATCTGCTAACGATTG